>DASVCN010000024.1 GCA_036381595.1 Trueperaceae bacterium
TCGTCGTTATGTACCTGACCGCCTTCCTGGTAAGTGTCTGACTGCAGTCAGCGCCCGTAGTCTGATCTCATCCTCGTCGGGGTACCGGCTCATGTCACGGAACAAGCAGAACCGGAGGGAGATCCTCCCTGTCCATCCACGTGAGCATCTGGCGGAGTACTTGGAGGAACTAGGCGCAAGCCCGTATCGATTGACGAAGGAAACCCAGGTTCTGCAGACACGGGTGAGCTAGGTAGTCCCAGGCGAGCGGGCAATAACAGCAGATACGGCGCTCCGATGAGCCAACTCCTTCTATACCAGTGCCCAATTCTGGCTCTCAACCATGCCAGACAATGGCAGTCTTCGTGGCAGGAAGCGCCATGGATCGAGCTTGGTACGCCAAAAGGTAGTAAGATGTAGAGTATGAGTCAGCAGAAACTCAGTGTCTCGGTTCCACGTCCACTCGCCAGGTTCATCGAGGAGTACAGGCGCGAGCACAACCTCAAGACGAAGAGCAGTGTAGTGGAGCGCGCCTTGGAAGCACTTCGCGAAAAGGAACTGGAACAGGCCTATGC
This sequence comes from Trueperaceae bacterium, assembly GCA_036381595.1. Classification (NCBI taxonomy): domain Bacteria; kingdom Thermotogati; phylum Deinococcota; class Deinococci; order Trueperales; family Trueperaceae; species Trueperaceae bacterium. The sequence goes on from DASVCN010000024.1 coordinate 555, forward strand.
CCTGGCGTCAAAAGAGAACGATCAAGCTTGGGATGCAACAGTCGCGGACGGACTGCGGGACGAGCCCTGGTAATGATCAGGGGAGACATCTGCTACGCCGACCTCGACCCCAGCATCGGCAGTGAAGCCAACAAGCGCAGGCCCTGCTTGATCGTTTCCAATGACGCCAACAACCGAGCCGCTAACACTATTACCGTACTGCCAGTAACTAGCAACGTAGAGCGCATATACCCATTCGAAGTCTTGGTGGAAACGGAACTCGGTAAACCGTGCAAGGTTCAGATTAACCAGGTCCGGACCATCAGCAAACAGCGCCTTAGCGGGGCGCCCCTCACCCGCCTACCGGAAGAGACCATGCACCTCGTCGATGACGCCCTACGCCTGCACCTTGACTTGTAACGGCCGGTTCGAGCGGCAACCCCACACCTCTCTGCGCGAAACGCCACTGCCACCCCAGTCAGCCGCTTCTCACGGGATTGACGAGTCGGATGTAATCCTCCAATTACCTGCCCGTATTAGCAGTTCGGCACGTAAGACAGGCAAGAGTTCGTCCGAAGAGACCTGACATGAAGCTCTTCGAGGTGTCGCCGTAGGTCAACCTGTTACGCTTGACTGAAATGCGCACCGTGGGCAACAGGAAGCGTGTAAGCGGCAGTTCGAACAGCAGCAAGAGCATCGGTTCGCGACTACTACGAGAAGTGCGAGGCTACGCTGAGGCTCTCGTCATTGCTTTCCTCGTGGTCACCTTCGCCTTCAACACCGTCGGCGTGGTCGGATCTTCAATGCAGCCCACACTAGACGGTGGGGCCGGTAGAGGACGTCTTCTCCAATCGCTGTTAACTGGCGATCGAGTGTTCATCCCCAAGTACGAGACCTGGCTTCGCAGGTTGGGCCTCCTCGGACCCTACCACCAACCCGGCCAAGTAGTAGTACTTCGCGAGCCGCCTAACTCCCCCACCGCCCAACTCCCCGAACGCCAAGACTGCGCTCAGGAAGTCATCGGCCTACCCTGCCGCCCCTTCCTGATCAAGCGGGTGATCGCTGGCCCCGGCGACCACCTGAGCATGGTGAACGGGCAAGTCCACCTGAACGGCACACCGCTCGAAGAAGCGCACCTAGAAAGCGAGCAGTTAAGACGCGAACCAGAGTACTTCCCAGTCATCACCCAATCGAATGGGGTCGTTACCGCTGTTGGCGTCAACCTAGCGACGGCGCCTTCCGGCATTACCTATCCCATCCTCCCAACCAAAGTGGACGTCAGCGTCCTCTACCCGCCCCAACACCCGCTCATCCAGTACTTCTATGGAAAAGTACTAACCTCACTAGCTGCAATTTCGGAGGAAGCTCCAGTGCGCGAGCCCTTCGTGCACGAAATCGTGGTTCCGCCCGACCACTACTTCGTTATGGGCGACAACCGCTCCCGCGGCGGCAGTGAAGACTCTCGCCTTTTCGGACCGATACCAGGCATAACAATCGCAGGTAGGGCAAGTGCAGTCATCTGGCCGCCGAGGCGAGACGGCCAGTGGAACTGGCGGGCACTTCGGTCACCCAGCGAGTACAAGACGGCAGCAGTCAACCAATAGCGGACGCGGCCAAGCACAATTCGACGGCGGCACAATCGGGGCCTCGGCACTGATCCCACTCTAGGAACCTCCACTTACGCGCCCTACTCAACAACTCGTTCTGGGCCGCCTACTTAGCGAGTTCCCTGAGCACCTCGGGATGCCTGACAGCTACCTGAAGCAGAGTCCTGGCTGCGCCCGTCGGCTCGCGGCGCCCCTGTTCCCAGTCCTGAAGCGTACGAGCGGACACCCCCAGTAACCCGGCGAAATCACGCTGAGACAGGCCCACGTGGGCCCGGGCCGCTGCCACCGGGGACAACTCTACTTCCGTCACCCGCTCGGCCTGTCCCCGCTTCATCTGCTGTACGGACTCGAGCAGATCCTTCTGAAACCTTTCCATCTCGCTACTCATTCCCTAGGCCCCGCTTAAAAAGAGTCAAAAACCTGTTGGCAGATTGTCGAACTTTGACTTGGCGTAAACGATCAGCAACCATCGCCAGCGATGGTGTAGATGACTCGAGCCCCGCCACGCTTACCCCGTCCCGATGCCGACCACCGAACCTTCCTGCAGCCCCCCTGGTTGATCATGAACGTAGCGAACGTATGCCTGAGGACATGAGGGGTAACCCGATCCCTAAGGCCCGCTCGCTTCGCCACCCTATTCACGTGCCAGCGCAGAGTCGCAACACTCGACCGCCGCGCAGGGCGGTGCTTCGCCACCAACAGGGCGGCATGGTCGTCGGTCCTAGCCGAGAGATACCTCTTCAGCCAAATAGCCGCCTTCGCTCCGAAGTATACCTCGCGCTCCCGGTGGCCCTCGCCCAACACCAGAATGCTGCTCTCGCGCCAGTCGACGCCACACCGGTTCATCCCGTGAACCTCACCGATACGTGCATAGGCGCCAACTCAACTCTGCACCTAGAAGGCTGCTGCCTACGCGCTCAGCTGGCTGATGATCGAGAACATCGGCAGGAACATGCCGGCTACGATGAAGCCGACGATGGTGCCTAGGAAGACGATCATCGCAGGCTCCAGAGCTGCCGTGAGCGAGTCCACGGCCTCATCTACCTCGCGCTCGTAGAAGATGGCGATCTTGTCCAGCATCGAGTCGACCGCGCCTGTCTCCTCGCCGATGGCGATCATCGACGACACGAGTGGCGGGAAGACACGCGGGTACTGCACCAGGGTCGTGCTTATCTGCTCGCCCTTCTGTACCGACTCCTTGGTCTCGTCCAGGACGTCCTCGACGATGATATTGCCGGCCGTGCCCTTGGTTATGTCGATCGACTCGATGATGTTCACACCGCTCTTGAGGAGCAGACCGAAGGTGTTGGAGAAGGAGGCGATCGCTGTCTTCTGCACCAGCGGCCCGATGATTGGCAGGCGCAACAGCAGCCTGTCGATGACGTGCTTGCCGTTGTTCGTCCTGTAGTAGAAGCCTATGCCGACGATCAGCGCAACGATGAGCCCGACCAGGATGTACCACTGGAACCGGAGGAAGTCGGAGATGGCGATGAGCACAGCAGTGATGGTCGGCATCTCGCCACCCAGCTGGTCGAGGATCTGGGCGAACTGCGGCACGATACCCGTGAGGAGGAACCAGGTGACCGCCAGGGCGATGACGAGCACCACCGTCGGATAGGTAAGGGCGGTGCGGATCTTGCCCCGCAGCGCGGCCTGCTTCTCCTGGTAGGAGGCGACCCTCTCCAGGATGCCGTCGAGGTTGCCCGACACCTCACCTGCTTTGACCAGGTAGACGTAGAGCTTGTTGAAGATGCCGGGGAACTTCGCCAGGGAGCCGGAGAGCGGGAGGCCTGTCTCGACGTCTTCGCGGATCTTCTTGAGGGCGTCTTTCATGCCCTGCTTCTCGGCCTGCTTCTGGAGGATCGCCAGCGACTGCACCACCGGCAGGCCGGCGTTGATAACGGTGGCGAACTGGCGGCTGAAGACGGTCACGTCGCGCAGGTTCGGCTTCGAACCGATGTCGAGCCACTTCGGCAGCTTGATATCGGCATTGAGACCCGACTTGGGCGCCTTTATCTCACTGATGAAGAAGCCCTTCTCCCGCAATGCCGACGCCACGTCCCGTTGGCTGGCAGCCTCCATGGACGCGGCCACGATCTTCCCTGTCCGGTCCCTTGCCTTGTACTCGAAAACCGGCATCGATCCTCCTAAAAGTGCGCCGGCCGACGGCGCTGCACGGCAAAGTCTAGCCTCGGCCCCTCCTCTGCTGCTGCTGGATTCTGCACTTCTGCCGGTGGGAACGGCGATCGCCGAGCTCCGGCCACCCCCTTCCTCGATGGTGCAGGAGGATCGCGCGGCCTCGCATCCGGTCGATAGCGCGATAGGTCGCGCGGATACAATGCCGGGATGCCACGTGAGAAGATCGCCGACAAGCGCACCCGGGCAACCGAGGTGCTCGCGCGGCTGCGAAAGCTCTACCCCAACGCCAGAACCGAACTGGAGTACCGCAGCCCTTTCGAGCTGTTGGTCGCGGTCATCCTCTCGGCCCAGGCCACCGATGCGGGCGTCAACCGGCTGACACCCCGCCTCTTCGACCGGTACCCCGACGCATCCTCACTTGCCCGGGCCACCCCCGAGGAGGTCGAGCCGCTCATCAACAGCATCGGGCTCTTCCGAGGTAAGGCCAGGAACATCGTGGCAGCAGCCAGGATCCTCGTCGAGAAGCACGCCGGCGAGGTTCCCGACGACTTCGATGCCCTGCTCGAACTCCCGGGAGTGGGCCGGAAGACGGCCAACGTCGTACTCGGGACCGTCTACGGCCGACCCGGGATCGCCGTGGACACGCACGTCCTGCGGGTCTCGAACCGCCTCGGCTTCACCCGTTCCGATGATCCAGTGAAGGTCGAGAAGGACCTCGAACGGCTCTACCCGAGCGAACAGTGGGTATTCGTCCACCACGCCCTCATCCTGCACGGCCGAAGGATCTGCGTAGCCCGCACGCCCAAGTGCGCAGATTGCGTTCTCAACGACATCTGCCCTAGCAGCAGGGTATAGGGGCCGGCAGGCCGCAGGCTTGGAGGAGGGAGCCGCAGGCTTGGAGGTGGGGGCGCGCGACCACCAGGGTAGACATGCCTACTTCCGCTCATCTACTGCCTGAACCTCTGCCAGCCTGTAACCAGCCGGGAAATCCGGACGGGCATCGGTTGGTACGCTTGCACCCATGTTCGACCTAGCCATCGTTGGCGCCGGGCCCATCGGCCTGGAAACGGCCATCCTCGCCAAGCGGGCAGGGCTCGATTACGTAGTCCTCGAGAAGGGCAGCGTGGTCAACGCCATCTGCGGCTACCCGACCTACATGACCTTCTTCACCACCTCGGACCGCCTCGAGATCGGCGGCCACCCGCTCGTTTCACAGACCGATAAACCTACTCGCAAGGAGGCGCTCGAGTACTACCGGCGCGTCGTTCAGAACGAGAACCTCGAGGTGCGACTCTACACCGAGGTGTTGGAGATCACGCCCTGCACACGCGGCTTCGAGCTTAAGACGGCAAGCCGCCGCCCTGGTCAAGCTGCATCGCCCGGCACATCGGACCGAGCTATCGAATCGGGCCGCGACGAGGAGCAGGCGAACGATCGGATACTCGCCCGCAAAGTCGCTGTAGCGACCGGCTACTACGATCATCCGAAAATGCTCGGGGTCCCTGGCGAGGACCTTCCGCACGTAAGCCACTACTACACCGAGGCCCACCCCTTCTTCCGGCGCAAGGTGACGATCGTGGGCGCCGGCTCGAGCGCTGCCGACGCGGCACTCGACCTCTTCAGAGGCGGAGCCAAGGTGACGATGATCCATCGGGGAGACGATTTCCGCCACAGCCTCAAGTATTGGGTTCGGCCCAACCTGGAGAACCGCGTCAAGGAGGGCTCGATCGAGCTGCACCTGAACACGGTGGTCGAGGAGATAACGCCCCAGGCGGTTATCGCGCGCAAGGAAGGCGAGAAGCTAGTCATCCCCAGCGACCAGGTCTTCCTCCTCACCGGTTACTTCGCACCGCACAATCTGATCTCAGCAGCCGGGGTCGCTTACGACCCGGACACCCTCGCCTGCGATCTGGACGAGGAAACCTTCGAGAGCAACGTACCCGGCCTCTACCTCATAGGGTCTGCCGGTCACGGCAACAAGACCTCCGACGTGTTCATCGAGAACGGACTCGTACACGCGAGGAAGGCGATGGACGACATCGTGGGCAAACTGAAGGGAAGCGCCGTGCCCGGCTGAAGCGCTCGCCCTGCGTCGTTCCGTGATGGATCGTGGGCCCGGCGCTCATCCGGGCCCCGAACGGTAGCCGACCGGCTGCTGCTCGCGGTAACGAGCGTGTGCAACTGTATGCTGCCCGCATGACCCAGTACGATTTCCTCCGCGATCTGCTGCAGAGCCCGGGCGTGAGTTCGTTCGAGGGCCTGCCTGCGAAAGTGTGGCGGGACCAGGCTCGCGCTTACGGCGCCGAGGTGGAAACGGACGCCTACGGCAACAGTTTCGCCCGCTTCGGCAAGGGCGGCAGCCCGCGAGTGATGCTGGCGGGCCACGTCGACGAGATAGGCCTGCTCATAACCTACGTCGATGACGCGGGTCTCCTCTACTTCACGGGCGTCGGCATCAACGAGGGCAGCGGCTTGCCGGGCCAGCGGGTGCGTGTCGTGTCCGAAGGGAACGAGTTGCCGGGCGTGATCGGGCGCAAGGCGCCTCACCTGAGTGGTAGCGACGACCGCGGCAAACGGGTGAAGCTCGAAAGCCTCTGGATAGACATCGGGGCCCGCAACAAGGAGGACGCGCTGAAGCGGGTGCAGCCAGGAAGTTTCGCGGTCTTCGAAGCACCGGTGATCGAGCTCGGCGATAACCGCTGGGCTTCGAAGGCGATGGACGACCGAGTAGGAGCTTTCGTGGCGCTAGAGGCGGCGAGGCGTGCCTCTGCCTCGGGAGCCAAGGCCGAGATAGTGGCCGCGGCGACGACGCAGGAGGAGATCTCCGGCGTTGGCGCTAACGTAGCGGCCTACCGGATAGAGCCGGACCTGGCGATCGCGCTCGATCTGACTCACGCCAGCGACGTTCCCGACGTGGACAAGAAGAGTCAGGGTGAGATCGAACTGGGCAAGGGACCGGTGCTCGAGGTGGGCGCCACGGTACACCAGGGGCTGATGCAGCGCCTCCGTGAATGCGCCGAGAAGGAGGGCGTCCCCTACCAGCGCGGTTTCAGCGGTCGCAGGACGGCAACCGACGCCGACGACATCGCCAAGGTCAGAAGCGGCGCACCCACGATCCTCGTGTCGGTGCCCAACCGGTACATGCACTCACCGGTCGAGATCGTCGATCTCAACGACGTGGAGGGCGCCATCAAGCTGCTGGAGCGTTTCATCGTCGAACTGGAGGGCGCCGGCGACCTCTATCCGCGAGACTAGGAGCGCCGGCGGCGCTCATGAAGCTGATCGTCACCCACGAACAACCGGACTTCGATGCGCTGGCCGGCCTGGCTCTGGCCCGCTTGGCCCACCCCGGCGCCGTTGCGGTCCTGGGGGGCGACGTGCCGGACAACGTTCGCGCCTTCCTGCACCTGTACCGCGACGAACTGGAACTGCGCCCTCCGGACGAGGTGGATGCCAGCGACGTAACCGAGCTGATAGTCGTTGACACCAACGATCCGGCCCGACTGGGCGGTTTCCGCGACCTGCTCGGTACCGTTCCGGTGACGGTGTACGACCACCACCCTCGTCACGACGCGGAGATCAGGGCCGCTCACGGCATCCAGGAGCAGGTCGGCGCCACCGCAACGCTGCTTACCCGGCACCTCGAAGCGTCCTCGATCGCCATCCCCCCGCAGATCGCCAGCCTGGCCCTCCTGGCCATCCACGAGGACACTGGCAACCTCTCCTTCGACCTAACCACCGCCGAGGACTACCACGCAGCTACCCTGCTCATGCGCCGGGGCGCCTCCCTGGCGGTCGTCCGGGAGTTCCAGAGCGACTCCAGCGACAGCGACCAGAGGGAACTGCTCGGGGCCGTCCTGGAGCGCGCCCGCATCGTTCAGCTGGGCGGTTTCACCGTCGCCGTATCGGCCTTCGAGTTCCCCCGCTACGTCAGGCAGGCGGTGGGCAGCTGCAATCGGCTGCTAGGCGAGACCAGCAGCGACGCTGCCCTCGTCGTCGTGAAGATGGAGGGCAAGACACTGCTCTTCGCCCGCAGTCTCCGCGGATTCGATGTCGGCGCTGCCCTGACGAGCGAGTTCGGGGGAGGCGGCCACGCCGGCGCAGCCTTCGCCCGGAGCGACCTGGAGCCTCCCGAGGCGGCAGCACGGGCACTCGAAGCGCTCGAGCGGCACATGCCGGCGTCTCTCACGGCCCGCGAGATCATGAACAGCCCGGTTCGGAGCCTGGAGGCGGAGGATACGGTCGCCGAAGCCCAGAGCCAGCTGAGCCGTTTCGGCCACAACGGTGCCCCGGTTGTGAGCGACGGGAAACTGGTTGGCATCATCTCCCGACGCGACCTGGAGCGGGCCCTGCGGCACGACCTGGGCCAGTCGAAGGTGAGCGGGTTCATGAGCAGAGACGTCATCACCGCCACACCTCAGGCCACGCTGATCCAGCTCGAGCGGTTGGTCGAGGCCCACAACATCGGCCGCATCCCGATAGTCGAGGGCGAGGAACTGGTGGGCATAGTCACCCGTAGCGACCTGCTGGCTGCCCACCATCCGCCTCGCGAACCGGCCACAGCTCTGGAGGTGAAGGAGCGCCTGCCCAGTGAGGCCCGAGACGTGATCGAGCGGGCCGCGGCAGAACTGGCCGGTACGGACGAGGAGGCCGCGCTCTACGTAGTGGGCGGCACCGTTCGCGATGCGCTTCTCGGCAGGGCCCTGGTCGACCTCGATCTCGTACTCGAGGGTTTCGCCGCAGAAACTCTGGTAGGCCGCCTGCAACGCAAGCTGGGCGGGAGCATGACCTTCCACGCCTCCTTCGGCACCTCCACCCTCACACTTCCGAGCGGACTGGCCGTGGATGTGGCCGGTGCTCGCGAGGAGTACTATCGCCACCCGGGAGCCCTGCCCCAGGTAACGCCCTCCTCGATACGCAAGGACCTCTCGCGGAGGGACTTCACAATCAACACCATCGCGGTCCGCCTCTTCCCTCTGCCACCGGAGCTGATAGACCCGTTCGACGGGCTGCGGGACCTCGAACGGAAGACCCTTCGCACGCTTCACCCGCTCTCCTTCGACGAGGATCCCACCAGGATCCTGAGGGGAGCGCGATTGGCGGGACGCCTCAATTTCGATCTCGCCGCCTCGGCCCGGAATCAGGCTACCCAAGCCCTTGCGGGTGAGGCGCTGGCGAAGGTAAGCGGCTCCCGCCTGCGAGCCGAACTGGAACTGACGTTGGCCGAGCCGCGGGTCACTCCCGCCCTCGGCATCCTCGACTCGCTGGGGGCCATGCAGAAGGTCTACGGCCTCGAGTTCGACGAATCGCTCACCGGTCGACTCGACGAACTTCGGACGAAGGAGGAGGTTCCCGACATCGCCTACCTGCTGGCCCTCCTGCTGGGCAATACGGCCGGCCGGGCGGCCGCCCATGTCGAGGAGTTCCACTGGCCGAGGAGGCTGCTGGCGAGCCGCGAGAACCTGGTCCGGGCGGCGGAAGAGGACGATGTTTCGGACGAGTGGTTGGAGTCCGCGGACGAAGCTCAACGATCCGTAGCGAAGGCGCTCTCGCCAGCGCTGGCAGCGCGTGTGGAGGCGTTCGAAGAGGCCCCCAGGCGCAGAAAGGTGCGCGGAAGGGACGTGTTAGAGTTGGGCCTGCCCCCCGGACCCGAAGTCGGGGAGATCCTGTCGCAAGTGGCCAGGGCGAGGCAGCACGGCCGGGTCAATTCCTTCGAAGAGGAACTCGAGCTGGCCCGGCGCCGGGTCGAGGAACGACTGCAGCGCCGAGCGCGGGAGTAACGTCATGATCCTCAATTTCTGGAACAACCCGACCATCCTCGTCATCAGCGCCATCGTCATGATCATGGCGCTCATCTTTCACAACATGGTCCAGGCCTGGGTCGCTTCCCGCTACGGCGACAACGGACCAAGGCTGTCGGGCTACATGAACTTCGATCCGCAGCAGCAACTGGAACCGTGGGGCGTGCTGCTCCTGTTCCTGCTAGGCTTCGGCTGGCCGCGAACGATCCCCGTCAACAGCCGTAACTACCGCGGCCGTGGCAAGCAGGAGGCGATGGTCTGGTACAGCGGACCGCTCACCTACCTGGGGGTCGCTACCCTCTGCTACCTGCTCGAGTTGGTCTTCCGTAACATGGGCAGTTTCGAACTCGCCCGAGCGTTCTTCGCTGCGGGCAACTTCGCCGTGCTCCACGCGGCCATCAACATCATCCCCGTCTACCCGCTCGACGGCGCCCGCGCAGCGCTCGCCTGGGGCGGACCTGGTGTGCGGCGATTCATCGGCCAGATCGCGTCCTACGGCATCATCGGCTTCTTCGTGGTCTTCCTGGTGCTCTCCTACACCGGCATAACGGGCTTCATCATCGGCTTCTTCAACAGCATCATCCGCGGCCTGCTGCAACTGATACCCGGGCTCTAGTTGGGGGCGACGCAACGCGACCCAACGCGATCGAACGCCACCGAACTCGACCTACCGCGATCGAACGCCACCGAACTCGACCCAAGGCGACCGAACGCGACCACCGCAAGCTGCGAAGGCTCAGCTCCTGCTCGTCGTAGCCGCCTGCGCACCCCTGGCTGACTCGTCGACCCTGCGTACGTCGACGATCATCTGCACGACCGGGGCGTAGGTCTCGAGCGTCGCCAACAGCTGACCCGAGGGCTCGTACTTGCGGATCGACTGGCCCCCCCGCCTGGCCGCGTAAAGCTGACCCTCGTCATCCACGCCCAGGTCGAGGAGGTTCTCGTTCGAGTCGCCGTGCACGGTGTCAACGTTGTACGACTGGACCAGCTTCCCGTCGGGGCTGACCTTGCGGATCTTGGCCCCTGAGGCGTCGCTGATGAAGAGGTTGCCATCGGCGTCCACGGTCAGGCCGTCGAGGAGCCGCATCCCCGCCTGATCCCCACCCTGCTTGAACGCCCAGCGCGTCTGGTAGGTGCCGTCCGGAGCGAGCCGCTGTACCTGCCGATTGCCGTAGTCGAGAACGTAGACGGCCCCGTCGCCACCCACCACCAGAATTCGCGGGTCGTTGAAGGTACCGCGCCCCTCGCCCCGCCCGCCGAAGCGGGCCAGGAAGTTCCCCTGCGAATCGAAGCGCTGGATGAGGTGGGTCTCGGCGTCCAAGACGTAGAGGGTGTCGTCGGGCGCCACCGACAGCGAAACCGGGTAGAGGAACTCGCCCTGCTTCATCCCATAGGAACCGAAGCTCGTGAGCGGAGTACCGTCCGGCGCCAGCTTGTGGATCATCCTGTGCTCGGTCTGACCCAGCTGGTACTCGAACACGGCCGCGTAGTAGTTGCCGGCGCTGTCGACAGAAACCGAGAGAGGTGCGGCGGTGAACGAACCGGCTCCTTCGCCGATGTCGCCCAGGCTGGCATGAAGGGCGCCGGCCGGGTCGAGCACCCGCAATACCCCCTGCTTGGTGCTGACGGTAAGGACGATGCGGCTCGGAAGCTCCGGGATCCCCTCGTCCGAGAGGTCGGCACTGGCCAGAGCCGACTGCACCTCCTCCAGCGAGGGCCGGTCGTCCGGGTCCTTCTCGATCATCTTCATCACCAGGTCGTCGAGCACCTTGGGTACCCGCAGGTTGAGCTGGCGGGGCGGCGGCGGACTCTGGAAGATCTGCTGGTGGACTATCGCCTCGTAGCCGCCCTTGAAGGCGGTCTGCCCGGTGAGCATCTCGTAGAACACCAGCCCCAGGCTGTAGATGTCGCTGCGGTGGTCGATCTTGAGGCCGCGCGCCTGCTCGGGCGACATGTAGACGGGTGTGCCGATCCGTGCACCGGTCATGGTGAGGCGCGAGAGCACTTTGCCGCCGGCGATGCCGAAGTCCATCAGCTTCACCGCATCGGGCGCCAACCTCGGCTCTTCGCCGTCGCGGATGCCGCCTTCGAGGATCATGATGTTGGCCGGCTTGATGTCGCGGTGGATGATGCCGGCAGAGTGGATGTGCTGCAGGGCGCTGGCAACCAGCGCCATGACGTCGACCGAGAGTTCAGCGTCGAGCTCCTGTGTCTCGATATAGCTCTCCAGCGACCGCCCCTTCACGAACTCCATGACCATGTAGTGCTTTATCCCCAGGCTGCCGTGCTCGAAGGTGCGGACGATGTTGACGTGGTTCAGCCTCTGGGCGACCTCGGCCTCCCGGTGGAAGCGGCGGATGAACTTGGCATCGGCGACGTACTGCTCCATCGGGATCTTGAGCGCGACGATCTGGCCACCGTTGAGCTTCCGGGCCCGGTAGACGCTCGCCATACCGCCCGAGCCCACCTTCTCGAGGATCTCGTAGCCCGGTACCTCCATCGGATCGAAGCCGGGAGAACCGCGGTGCGAGCGCTTGCCCTTCGATCGTGCCGCGTCCTTCCGCTTGCGGGGCGCGACCCTTGGCTTGCGGGCGGTGCCCTGGTTGCCGGTAACGAGAAGTCCCAGCGCCAGCGCGAAGAGCGCTACCGGCGCCAGGGCACGGTCGGCTCCGCTCACTGCCAGCAGTCCGGCGACCAACAGGGCGCCCAGAGCGACGATGGTGATCTTCACCCAGGAGGCCGCGTGTAGCAGCCAGAGGACCAACAGGAGAGTGATCACCAGCAACACCCAGAGCATCAGGGAACCTCGGCGATCACGAGGGTGATGTTGTCGGGTCCGCCCCGCTGATTGGCGAGGCCGATGAGGTACTCGACGCTCGACTGGCGGTTGCTCGTGCGGCCGATCTCGGCCAGGATCTCCTGGGGCTGCACCTGGCCGTGGAGCCCGTCGCTGCAGAGGGCCAGGACGTCGCCGCTACGGACTCCGAACGGGATGATGTCCGGTTCGACCTCGGGCCGGGTGCCCAAGGCGCGGGTGATGAGGTTGCGCCACTCGTGCGTCCGGGCCTCGGCGTCGGTGAGCAAACCGCGCTTGCGCTGCTCCTCGACCCAGGAGTGATCGACGGTGAGCTGATGGATGCGGCCGTCTCGCACCAGGTAAGCGCGCGAGTCGCCTACATGGCCAACCACGGCGTTGCCGTCGTGTACGGCCGCCAGGGTGAGGGTGGTTCCCATCCCCTTGCGGCCGCTCTCCCTGGTCGCTTCGTTGTAGACCTTGCGGTTGGCGAGCCGGATCGCTTTCTCGGTGAGGCGCTCGATGCTGACCATCGGCTTGCCCATCTCGAGCTCGCTCACGTAGCGACTGAACGATTCGTCGAGCACTTCCATCGCGAGTTTCGAGGCTACCTCGCCGGCCGCCGCGCCACCCATGCCATCGGCAACCGCAAGCAGAGTCAAGGGCCCACCGCGGAGCGAGAACTGCAGCACGCGGTGGTAATCCTCATTCAGCGGTCTGACGCGGCCCACATCGGAGCCGTGGCCTACGTTCTGACCCAGGCGCACGCGGTGAGTCTATCCCTTGCGAGCGGCGTGTCTTGACGAACTATCCCACACGCCCGCGGCCTCAGTTTCCCTTGGCTCTCGGCCTTCTGACGGTTTCGAGGTAAGGGAAACGCTCGAGCAGATTCCGGTAGTCGTCGAAGAGCCTGAGCGCTTCCCCCCTGTCGCCCGGCAGCTCCTTTATCCGCAGATAGGCGAGGTGCCCGCCGGTGAACTCGAAGGTCGGGGTGCCGAAGACGTCGAGGGCGACAGCCCGGTAGTGCTCGTGCGCCAACTGCGTGCGGCACTCGGGATCGGCCAGATCGCTCTCGAAGCAGGCCATGTGCACGCCCACCTGCTCTGCGACCGAGAAGATCGTCTGCTGGTCGAACGGCCGGTGATCGCGGTGGCGGGCCCGAAGCAGCGCCAATAGGAAAGCGCCGTGCTTCTCGGCTCCCTGCCGGCGCACGGCGCATGACGCGAGGAAAGGCAACAGGCCGTTACAGCCGTACTCGTCCTGCGGATCGAGGCGTTCGTTCCAGAGTTGCCAACCGTTCCCCTGGAGACGCGCCTGCATCAGGCTGAAGTGTTGCCACTCGAACTCGATCTCCCGCTCGGTGGAGACGATCGCGGCGACCTCGGCGCCCCGCCAGGCGTAGGGGCACAGGTAGTCGACGTAGACGCGAACTGTCTCCGGCATGGACACATTACAGCCCGGGTTGTTGCCGAGAACGGGTAGTGCGAGCGACAGGCAGGCCGGTTGGAACGGCGGTTGTGCAGGCCTTCACGCCGCAACGGTGGAGTGATGTCCCCCCTACCGCGACGGCGGTCGGGATGTTACTGGCTGACTGCCTGCGACAGTTCGGGCAGCAGCTTGCGGAGCTGGAAGCGCACACGCCCGAGCGAGTTGGCGCCGTCCAACGTGAGTACGGCGACGTACTCCTTGCCGGCCGCCTCCAGCGGGGTCATCAGCACCGGTCCGTTCTCGTATTCGATCATCGTCTGCGTGACCCGCCCCTCTCCCAGCAGCCCGGCGAGCGCCTTGCTCGAGGAAAGGCTGCTGGCGATGGCGCCGCCGACGAACGAGAGGTCGGTCCCCTCGCTGGAGACCCCTTCCAGCACCATCCCGTCACTGTCCACCACGGCCGCGCTACGCACGCCACGGATCTCCAATACCTGCTGCAACAGCGGCTTCAGCTTCACGCTTCTCCTCTCAGCTCGAGCCTGAGTGGCTCCAGCGCGCTCTCCTGGATGAGCGGCGCGGCGTTGTGCGAGCTCTGCCTGTCGCTCACGATCGCAAGGTAGTAGCCGGAGACCGGGAAGATGTCGAGATTATGGCCCTCGAGTTCGACTCGTTGACCGCTCGGCTCGCCCAGCCCCAGCTCCCGGCAGGCACGACGGCTGGCGAAGGCGATCCCTGCCACCTCGGCCGCCAGTTTCTCGGCCCGCAGGCCGTAGCCGAACATCTCGACCGGCAGGCCGTCCTGGGTGAGGAGCAGAAGCGCCACCAGTCCGTCGGCCCCCAACAGGGGGCGGAGTGCTACCTTGAGGCTCATGCCAGAACCTGCGCCAGCCGCGCCCCCGCCTGGTCGGTATAGAGGCGAGCCTTGCCCAGGTTGCCTTCGGCCTCGAGGAGCATGAGGCAGAAGAGGTCGTTGCCGAGTAACCGCACGTAACCGACGCGCTCCTGGGAACCGAGGACCAGCTCACGGAGGTCGCCGCTCCTTAGGTGTGTCGACATCGCGCTCCTCGCCGACGCCAGTATGTTCGTAATCTCGGCGGCGGCAGCCGAGAGATCGGTTTCGTCGTTGCTGTACTGTTCTACGAGGAGGCCGTCCATTCCCGCTACGGCTGCCGCGACTGAGCCGTCGACCTGTTCCACCAGGTGAGCGAGAATCTCGTCCAGCTCGGTCATCTGGGGGAGTCTAGCACGGGCCCCTCAGCGGTGTCGTTCAAGTTTTCGCACCCGTGGAGGGCGTTTTCTCGTCTGCTATCTTGTTTGGGCATGAGCCAACTCCACATCCACGCGCGCTCCTCGGATGTCGCCCCGTTCGTGCTCCTCCCCGGCGATCCGAACCGCGCGACCTACATCGCCCACAACTTCTTCGACGAGCCTCGGCTCTACAACGAGAACCGCCAACTGCTCGGCTACACGGGCAGCTACAAGGGCGTGCCCGTGAGCGTGCAGGCTACCGGTATGGGGTGCCCCAGCCTCGCCATAGTCGTCGAGGAGCTCATCCGGTTGGGCGCCCGCACCCTCATCAGGGTGGGGACCGCCGGCATAGTCGCCAAGGAGGTGAGGCCGGGCGACCTCGTGATCGCGACCGCCGCCGCGGCTGCCGACGGCACGACCCGGCAGTATCTGGATGGGGCTCCCAGCGCTCCTCACGCGTCGTTCGAGGTGGTCGAGGCGCTGCGATCGGCAGCTGGCGCCGGTAGCGGCATCCACCTCGGCCCGATCAGGACCGAAGACGCCTTCTACGCGACCAGCAAGGAGGATGTCGCCAGGCTTCGCGAGCAGGGGCTGCTGGCCGTCGAGATGGAGGCCTCGGCGCTCTTCCTCCTCGGTCAGCTTCGCGGCGCCCGGTGCGGCTGCGTCCTGGCCGCCAGCAACGCCATCGGCGACTCCTCGTTCATCGATCCGGAAGTCCTGCGGCGTAGTGTCGGGCGGATGACCGAGGTGGCCCTCGACGCCTGCCTGAGACTGCACGCTAACGCCTGAGGGTGGCGCCCGCCGGGGCCGGCAGCCTCCGGCGGAGCTAGGAGGAAGACGATGAGAGTAGCGGTAATGGGATCCGGCACGATGGGCTCGGGTATCGCCCAGTCGTGCGCAGCGGCCGGTCATGAGGTCGTCCTCTTCGATGTAGCGCCGGCGGCTCTGGAACGAGCCCGCCGGTCGATGGCCGACAGCCTGAGCCGACTGGTGCGCAAGGAGAAGCTGAGCCAGCAGCAGGCAGACGAGACCCTCGCGCGGGTCAGCTGGTCGCAGGACCTCTCCGACTTCGCCGAAGCCGAGGTCCTGGTTGAAGCGGTGTTCGAGGAGATGGAGGTCAAGCGGAGCGCCTGGCAGCAGGCCAGCGAAGTGGTAGGAGCGCAGGCGCTGCTCGCCAGCAACACCTCTAGTCTGTCGATCACCGAGATCGCCGGGTTCAGCGGCAGCCCGGAACGCTTCTGCGGGATGCACTTCTTCAACCCGGTCCCACTCATGCCACTCGTCGAAGTGGTGAGGGCGTTAGGCACGAGTCCTCAAACGATCGAGCGCGCTCGTGCATTCGTCGAGGGAATCGGCAAGACGCCGATCGTGTGCGAAGACAAGCCGGGGTTCATCGTCAACCGGTTGCTGATCCCCTACATGAACGATGCCGTCCACGCCCTGAGCGAAGGGGTAGCGAGCGCCGAGGACATCGACCGGGCTATGAAGCTGGGCGCGAACATGCCCATCGGTCCGCTCGCGCTGGCCGACCTGGTGGGCCTCGACGTGTCTCTGGCAGCGGCAGAGAGCCTCCACCAGGAGTTCGGCGATCCCAAGTTCCGGGTCGCCCCCCTGCTGCGGCAGATGGTCCGCGCTGGCAAACTGGGTCGGAAGAGCGGCGCAGGGTTCTACCGTTACGACTGAGAACGACTACGACTGAGAACGACGGGTCGCACGGTAGTCTGGACCGTTCGGGCTGAGGCTACCTGGCGCCCGCACTCGGGCGCCGGAACCGGCGGGAAGGACCTCGACGAGGAAGGGAAGGCGGTAATCGCACATGGCCAAGGATGAAACGGGCGGCAACGGTGGCGCGGGCAATCCGAGCGTAGACGAGCAGGAGATCGATTTCGAGCACCTCTCCTACGAGGTCGAGTCGAACGTTGCGACGATCAGCATCGATCGGCCCGAAGCCCTCAACGCCCTCAACCAGGAGCTGATGATCGAACTTGGCTTCGCACTTGAGCTGGCAGAAGCCGACCTCGACGTGCAGGCCCTGATCATCACCGGGGTGGGACGCGCTTTCGTAGCCGGCGCCGACATCCAGAACCTCCAGCAGCTGGCCGACGGCTTCAGCGGTCGGGAAGCGTCGTTGGCGGGCCAGGACCTGATGAACTCGCTGGCCGCCCTCCCCTTCCCCACCATCGCTGCGATCAACGGCTTCGCCTTAGGAGGCGGACTCGAGTTGGCGTTGGCCGCCGACCTTCGGGTGGCCGCCACCGGGGCGAGACTCGGTCTGCCCGAAGTGCAGCTGGGTCTGATCCCCGGTTACGGCGGCACCCAACGACTGCCGCGCCTCATCGGCCTGGGCCGGGCACTCGACCTGATCCTCACCGGTCGTCACGTGCAGGCAGAGGAAGCTCTCACGCTTGGCCTCGTCAACCGGGTGGTCGACGACGCCCTCGAGGGAGCACGGGAGCTGGCTCGAGCCTGCCTCAAGAACGCTCCCATCGCGCTCGGGCTGGCCAAAGAAGCGGTGGTGCGCGGACTCGACGTCACGCTGCCTCAGGGCCTGGAGATCGAAGCAGACCTGTTCGGGATGGTCACCACCACCAACGACATGAAGGAGGGCACCAGCGCCTTCCTCGAGAAGAGAGCCCCCGAATTCAAGGGGAACTGACCGACCGCACGAAGGGAGCCGGCTAGCCGTGCCGTTCCGCATCAAGGTCTCGCTGGCCATCCTCCTGTCGCTTCTGGTCCTCGCCCTCGTTGGGCCGTTCCTCATCCCGGTGCCGCCGTTGGAGGGGACTTCGGCGGCAACGTCACTGGCTGGCGCGGACAGCAACTTCGCCGCTGTCGACGGGGTGACGCTTCACTACCTGGATGTGGGGTCCGGACCGACCGCATTCCTGCTGCTTCACGGCTACCCTTCCAATGCGGCGGGTTGGAGGTCGGTGTTGCCCGAGCTCTCGCTCTACGGCAGGGTCGTCGCTTACGACCGCGTCGGCTTCGGCCTGAGCGGCCGGCCGCTGCCTGGCTCCTGGGAGCGGGGTGAGAACCCGTACCTGCCGGGCGCTCAGGTCGAGCAGGCGGTCGCGCTCCTCGACGAGCTGGGGATCGACAGCGCCGTCTGGATAGCGAGTTCGACTGGCGGCCTGGTGGCGATCAGGGCCGCACTCGAGCATCCTGACAGGGTGAGCGCGCTAGTGCTGGAAAGCGCGCCCGTCTACAGCGGCAGGTCGCCGCCGGCCTGGTTGCGTCCGATCCTCTACTCGCCGCAGATGAGCAGGATCGGGCCGCTCCTGATGCGGCAGCTGGGCGGGCAACCGGGAATGGGACTCTATTCGTCGCAATGGGCCGACCCGGAGCGGATCGTCGATGAGGACGTCGAGGACTTCCGGGTTACCTTCCGGGTCGACGATTGGGACGAGGGGTTGTGGCAGATCACGAGGGCGAGCCGGCCGTTCGATGTCGAGGGTGAGCTCGAGAGTCTCGGGCAACCGGTACTGGTAATCGCCGGAGCCGGCGATCAGATCGTGCCGCCCGAGGAGAGTGAGCGTCTCGCCGGAGAGCTGTCCCAGGGGACGCTCGCGCTGATGGAGGAGTGTGGCCACATCGTGCACCGGGAGTGTCCGGCGCAGTTCATGCAGGTGTTGGAAGGCTGGCTGCAAGGCCTTTGAACGGCACCGCCCGGTCCGGTCGGACTCGGCCATGATGCCGCTCGACGAGGGGCTCGCGCGGCCCGGCCGAGCCCGCCGATGCTAGACTCTAAGCCGTGATCCTCGGCGTCATCAGCGACGTGCATGCCAACGTCGTTGCCCTCGAAGCGGTACTCGAAGTGTTGAAACGGGAGGAGGTAGACACCATCGTCTGCCTCGGCGACCTGGTGGGTTACGGTCCCTCTCCCAACGAGACCATTGAGCTGCTTCGAAGCGAAGGCGTCATCTGCACGCTCGGCAACGCCGATGAACGGATCGCCTACGAGTTCGCGCGCGGCAAGAGACCCCGCGAGGGTGTGGCCGACACCATCCTCGAGTGGACCCGCAGCGTCATCGAACCGCGGAACGTCGAGTTCCTGCGGAGTCTGCCGGTCCAGCACCGCCTCAACACCTCGGCGGGACGCTTCCGCTTCTTCCACGGCACCCCGGAGACCCCAGTCGAGCGGCTCAACCTCAACCAGGACCCGTTGTCGCTCAGCAAGATGCTGGAGCGGAACCGCTGTAGGCTGCTGGCCGCCGGCGCCACACACGTCCCTTACTACCGTCAGTTACCGGCCGGCTCGGTGCTGAACCCGGGGTCAGTTGGGCTGGCGCTCAACGGCGAGCCGGGGGCCGACTACGCGATCGTGCGAGTCGACGGTGGGAACGTCGAGGTTTCGATGGATAAGGTCGAGTACGACTTCGGGGCGGTGGCTTTCGACATCATCGCCTGGGGCCTGCCGCCGATGGTGGCCGAGGCCATCCAGCAGGGCCGGATGCCGGAGAAGATCGACGAGAACTAGCCGGCCTGCCGGGGCCTTCAGGCCCGCTCGAACGCCATCGCCAGCGCCTCACCGCCACCGATGCAGATCGCCGCGACCCCGGTTCGCGCGTCGCGGCGCTCCATGGCGTTGAGCAGCGTGACGACGATGCGGGCGCCGGAAGCACCGATCGGGTGACCCAGCGCGACAGCGCCGCCGTGCACGTTCACCCTCTGTGCATCCAGACAGAACTCCTTCATCGCCGCCATGGGCACCACGCTGAACGCCTCGTTGATCTCGTACAGATCCACCTCGTTCGGCTCGAGCCCGGTGCGTTCGAACAACGATCTAAGCGCCCCGACCGGTGCCGTCGTGAACCACTCGGGGGCGCCGGCCGAGGAGGTGTAGGCGTCTATCCGCGCCAGGATCGGTAGACCCCGCTCACGCGCCACCTGCTCGCTGGTCACCACCAGTGCCGCGGCCCCGTCGTTGATGGTCGAGGCGTTGGCGGCGGTAACCGTACCCTCCCGTTCGAATGCGGCCCTCAGCTTCGGAAGCTTGTCGAAATCTACGTTCCGTGGGCCCTCGTCCTCGTTGACGGTAGTCGTGGCGCCGCGGCGACCCTCGACCTCCACAGGCACTATCTCGGCCTCGAAGGTTCCGTCTTCCATGGCAGCCTGGGCACGTCGGTACGACCGGACCGCGTACTCGTCCTGGGCTTCCCGGGAGAACTCGTATTTCGAGGCGCAAGCCTCGGCGCAGGAACCCATGTGCTTGTCGTTGTAAACGTCCCAGAGGCCGTCGTGAACCATAGAATCGATAAGTTTCGCGTCGCCCATCCGGAGGCCCCCGCGGGCTCCGGGGAGCAGGTAGGGGGCGTTGGTCATCGACTCCATACCGCCGGCAACCGCGATGTTGGCGTCGCCCACGGCTACCGCCCTGACCGCCTGGATGATCGCCTCGAGTCCGCTCCCGCACATCTTGTTGAGGGTGACGGCCGGGGTGGAGTCGGGTAGCCCAGCGAAGAGCGCGGCCTGGCGTGCGGGCGCCTGGCCCATGCCGGCCTGCAGCACGCAGCCCATGGTGACCAGGTCCACATCGTCGGCTGCGATCGCCGCGCGCTCAAGGGCGCCGGCTATCGCGGCAGCACCCAACTGCGAAGCCTTGAGTGGTGCGAAGGCTCCCTGGAAGGCGCCTATCGGCGTTCTCACTGCCGACGCGATCACAACGTTCATGGTTCCTCCTGTTCGCGCCGACAGGGCGCGCTCATCTCCGGTCCTGCCGCCGCTTGCACTGTATGAAGTATAGATGTCAGCGCCGGAACGTCACTGTCGCCCTCGTACCGCCCCAGCTCACCTCGATGGGACTGCGAAGGTCGAACTGGGCGGGCAGGAGCACGACTCCGGTAATGGGAGCGTCCGGGGCGACAAGCTCCGGCTGGCCGGCTAGAAGCCTGAGCCGGAAGGGGTAGCGCACCACCAGGGAGAGCTCGCCCTGGCTGAACTTCAACTCGGTATCCCAGGGCCCACGAGAGGCCGAGGTGACGAGCAGCAGCAGCGGGTGGTCGGTCCCGCTACCGGCAACGAGTTCGTCGAAAGCGCTGCGCTGGTCGGGGAGTGCCAGGCCGAGCAAGCCCGCGTCGGCCAGCAGCAGACTCTGGCTGGCCGGGCCGTCGGGACCGTTCGCGAAGAGCCGGAGTCCGGGCACGCCGGCTCCCAGGTCCACCAGTTCGCCGCCCGATCCCATGACTGGAGCCGGCGGCGGGAACACCAGCCGCAGAACCAGGTTGTCAGGGCCTTCGGCGACCCCGTCCCGTAGCCAGAGGCCGAAGAAGGATAGTGCGTCTACCGGCAACCACCAACCGTCTTCCCGTCTTCGGACCGCGGCCGATAGGCTCTCCTCGCGTGCCCCCTCCCCGTCGGCTGGACGCCAAAGGATCTCCGAGGAGTCCTGGAACAGGGTCATCACGCCATCGCGGCCGCTCAGCGTGAGCACCCCGGCTGCCTCACTCGCCAACAGCTCCAGCTGGGCCTCCAACGTTTCGGCGTCCACCAGGGTCGCCCAACCGTCGCGGACCGCGGGGAGTTCCGCCGACCAGGCAGGGCTGGACCGGTTCTCGCCTCCGACCTGCGCCAAGCCGAACTGCGCAGCTACCAGGAGCGATGAGAGCAGGCCAAGAAGCAGTTTTCGGTGCGGCCGCATACGACTTCGCCCGCCCGAAAGGGCTATAATCTCGGTATAGATATGGTCATCGACCAGAGCGTGTTCGCGGCCCGGGCGAGTGCCCGCTAGCTTTCGCGTGCTCATCGACACCAACCTCGACAATCGAGATCCTGCCCCTGCGCCGCCGTCTGGCGGTGTAATCCTGCGGCAGTCTCGGGAGGAGCCACGATCGAAAAAGTCCACGGCAGATTATCCGGTCTGAAGAAGAACGAAGTAAAGCGACTTTCCAACCTCTACCGCCGGCGAGTTGCGCCGGAGGTAGCCGTTGGCTTCGAGCTGGCCAAGGAGCTCGGCGAGCTCGCCACCGACATCGGAGCCAACGTGAGCGCGCTGCTCGACCGGCGCGGACGGGTGGTAACCGTTGCAGTCGGAGATGCGGCAGAGACGCCTCTGCCTCCGGTTCACGGCGAAGCCGAGTCGCGTCTCTTCGGCTTGCGGCTGGTCCACACCCACACCAAGCCCGGCGGCCTGAGCGGCTCCGACCTCTCGACGCTGTTCCTCAACCGCCTGGACGCGATCGTCGCCATCGACGTAGCTCGCAACGACCGCGGCGGCGTGGTGCTGGGAGACGCTCACCTTGCCCAGATTTCCCCGCCTACGGCCGAAGACGAGGACTGGACGATCGATCCGCCGCGCTCCGTACGCGAACTCGAGCGGGTGGACATCAGCGAGCGGATCCGGGCACTCGAGGAGGAGCTATCTCGCAGTCAACGCACTCGCGAGGTGAAGCGCTCGAGCGCCGAGAGGGCCGTGCTGATAGGACTCGAGTCGGGCGAGGGGATCCTCGAGGCCGAGTCGCGCCTGGCCGAGCTGGAAGAGCTGACGAGGAGCGCCGGCGCCGTCGTAACCTTCTCGAGCATGCAGTCACGCAAGGTGCCCGACCCGCGCACGCTTATCGGACGCGGAAAGTTGCAGGAACTGGTGTCGAAAACCTACCACGAGGACGCCGACCTGCTCATCTTCGACCGTGAACTCACGCCGGCGCAGTCGCGCGAGATCGAGGCCGAGACCAGGCTCAAGGTGCTTGACCGCACCCAATTGATCCTCGACATCTTCGCCCAGAACGCGCGCGGTCGGCAGGCACAGGTGCAGGTCGAGCTGGCGCAGTTGCAGTACCAGCTCACGAGACTGGCCGGCCGCGGCCAGGCGATGAGCCGTCTGGGTGGGGGCATCGGGACGAGAGGCCCGGGTGAGACCAAACTCGAGGTCGATCGCCGGCGGATCCGTGACCGGATCGTGGCACTCGAGGAGCAGGTCGACGAGATCTCGCGCCAGCGTTCCGAGACGCGCAAGGCTCGTACCGCCTCGCAGGTGCCGGTCGTGGCGCTCGTGGGCTATACGAACGCGGGCAAGAGCACTCTCTTCAACGCCCTCGCCAAGCCCGACGCCGCCGCTCGTAACCAGCTGTTCGCCACCCTCCGGCCAACTACCCGTGAGGGTTGGCTGCCCGGCCTGGGGCAGTGGGGCGCGAAGGTACTCTTCACCGACACGGTGGGTTTCATCCGTGACCTGCCCAAGGAGCTGGTGAACGCCTTCCGCGCGACGCTGGAGGAACTACACGACGCCGACCTGCTGCTGCATGTCGTCGACGCGGCCACTCCTGGTGCCCCGGACAGGGTGGATGCGGTGGACAGGATCCTCGAGGCGCTGGAGCTGAAGGTGCCTAGGCTGGTGGTCCTGAACAAGGCCGACATCGCCCACCCGGAGGTCCTTGCTCAGCTCGCCGAGCGCTACTCGGCGGTTACCGTCACCGCCCTGAACGGGAGCGGCCTGGAGGACCTGAGGAACGAGCTTGCCCGGTTCCTGGAGGACGGCGCTCCTGTCCTGCTCCCCCACCGCCAGTCGACCGAGTTCGCCGCTTCGGCCAGGCACGACTGACGGGCGCAGGACGCGCGGTTAGCATTGGTCATGCCTTACCGTGACCTGCACGATTTCCTCGCTCGACTCGAGCGTGAAGGCGAGTTGCTGCGGATCAGTGAGTCCGTCTCCGCGGAACTCGAGATCACCGAGATCGCCGACCGGATGGTCAAGCGGGGCGGCCCTGCACTGTTGTTCGAGAATGTCGAGGGCAAGGAGTTCCCGCTGGTCATCGGACTCTACGGCACCGCCCGGCGAACCGCCCACGCCCTTGGCGTGGACGAACTGGACGATCTGTCGAAGCGTCTGCGTGAACTGCTCGATGTGAGGTTGGGCGGCGGCCTCTTCGGCCTGGCCGCCCAGTTGCCCAAGTTGCGGGAACTCAAGGGCCTTGCGCCACGCAAGGTACGGAGCGGGCCCGCACAGGAGGTCGTCTGGCGCGGGGACGAGGTCGACCTGTCGCGCTTGCCGGTCCTGAAGTGCTGGCCTCACGATGGTGGTCCCTTCATAACCCTGCCGTTGGTGGTGAGTCGTGACCCGATCGAGGGTGACCTGAACATCGGCATGTACCGGATGCAGGTGTACGACCGGACCACCACGGGCATGCACTGGCAACGCCACAAGACCGGGGCGCGGCACCTGGAAAGCGCCCGGAAGGCCGGGAAGAGGCTGGAGGTCGCGGTCGCGCTCGGCGGTGACCCGGCCCTCACCTACGCCGCGACCGCCCCGCTTCCGCCTATCCCTGGTCTCAACGAGTATTCGCTTACGGGCTACCTCCGCGGCAGGCCGTTGGAAGTCGTCAAGGGACTGACGGTCGACCTGGAGGTGCCGGCGCACGCCGAGTTCGTGCTGGAAGGGTACGTCGATCCTGCGGAAGAGTGGCGGATCGAGGGCCCGTTCGGCGATCACACCGGCTTCTACACGCTCGCGGACCTCTATCCGGTCTTCCACGTGACCGCGATAACCATGCGGAAGAACCCGATCTACCCGGCAACGATCGTGGGCCGTCCGCCGATGGAGGATGCTTACCTCATCGAGGCATCCGAGCGGCTCTTCAAGGTGCCCGCGCAGATGATCCTGCCTGAACTGGTCGACTACCACATGCCCCCCGCCGGCATCGCTCACAATCTGGTCAACGTCGTTATCGAGAAGCGCTATCCCGGTCAGGCGTACAAGGTGGCGAACGGACTGTTGGGGTTGGGACAGATGATGTTCGCCAAGGTCATCCTGGTGACCGACGAGGACGTCTCCCCCAGGGATCACCAGACTTTCTGGCGAACCGTCCTGCGGAACGCGCTACCCGGTCGCGACCAGCAACTCGCCAAGGGCCCCATCGACGTGCTCGACCACTCGAGCCGTTCCTGGAGCTACGGCTCCAAACTGGTCATCGACGGCACGTCGAAACATCGGGAGGAGGGGGAAGCGGCCAGCTGGATACCCAATCCCGAACGAGACGCTTCGATGCTGCCGGGTCACGCCGAGATACTCGATCAGCACCAGTTCGAGGGCGGCTTCTGGTTCATCACCACACGCAAGACGCGGGCCGAACAGGGTCGTCACCTTGGCGAGTGGGCCGCGCGGCAGAACGTCGCCAGTGGAGTTCGTTTCATCGCCGTCGTGGATGACGACAGCGACCCGCGGAATTTCGATGAGGTCGTCTGGACACTGCTCAACAACATCGACCCGGAGCGCGACCTCCAGATCATCGACGACACCTTCGGCGTCGGCCCGGTCTGGGTCTTCGACGGCACGCCTAAGCTGCCGGAGGAGGGCTTCGACCGTCCGTGGCCCGACAAGATCGTCATGAGCGACGAGGTCAAGGCGCGGGTGGACGAGAGGTTCGGGCGCCTGTTCGCGCCCTCAGAGGAAACCGAGGCGGTCGATGTTCGCTAGCTGTCCGGGCCGCTGCCACTACTGATCAGGCCGAGGACATGCCGAAGTAGAGAGCCGGCGAGACTGCTCGCCGGCTCTTCGTTCTCGAACCCTCAGTATTCAGTTGCTCGCTAAGAACGGATCGACCGGCAGGCAGACATCTTCGATGCAAACCCAGGTGTAGTAGTGCGGAATCTTCAGCCCCGTCAACTTCGTGACGGTGCCGTGCAGTACGTCTTCCTGGACCGTGTACAAGGTACTGCCGATCGCTCCTACTCCGAGTGACTCAGCAGCCGCGCCGAGCAGGTCGTTCTCCACCCGAACGAACTTGTCCTCACCGTCGAGTTCCAGAAGGTCATCGTCCACCTCGACGATCTCGTCGTCATCGTCACCGGACCGGTTATCGCCCGGCGATGGACCTTCACGGTCCTCTGACCGGGTAGATCCGTCGATCGTTCCTGTTGACGGTTCGTCGGTACCCTCATCCACCGGATCGGGTACGTCATCGATCTGCTGGGGATCGCCATCTGCTTCATCGGTCGACTCTTCGACTGCGGCCTGATCGCTACTTTCAGGCGCCGCCTGCACCGGTTCGGCCAGCTCGGACTCGCTTCCACCTATGGACCCGGTCGGCTCTCCAACCGACGTACTTTCATCGCTATCTTCAGTCGGCTCGTCCTGTTCCGGTTCGGTCGAGTTGCCGTCGACGAGATCGACGGTTTCGTCCACAACGTCCACCACGCTGTCTACAAGGCCGGTCAGAAGGCCGCCCAACGCGAAAGCCGAGGGAACGAACGCCAGAAGGGTGACCGCAGAGAGAATCGCGAGGAGTCGGGAGATAGAGTAGTGCATGACGATCCTCCTTTGGTGAACTGTACCACTGTTCACGGTGTCCGTAAAGTGAGCGTGAAGTGAGGACCAAAAAGCGTAAAGTTCGGGCGGAGCTCGTAAAGGACTGCCGGCTGTTCGCTACTTCTCGATCGTTCCCACGACTTCCATGAATGCCTCGACTATCTCTGAGGGGTAGTGGATGTCAGCGAATCGCCTCAACTCGGCGAAGGCGGACTCTGCGGGGAGGGCCTTCCTATAACTTCGATCGGTCGTCATGGCGTCATACGTGTCGGCAATGGCCACGATGTACGCCTCGGTCAAAATCTCATCGCCTCGCAATCCGAAGGGATAGCCACTGCCATCCATCCGTTCATGGTGTTGTTCGACTATGGGGCCGGCGTCGCGGATGAACGTCGGTTCGATGAGCTCCCGTCCGAATCGAGGGTGCTCCTTGATGATCAGCCACTCTTCTGCCGTCAGCGAGGAAGGCTTCTGGAGTATTTCGACCGGCACCTTAGCCTTTCCCACGTCGTGCAGGTACGAGCCGTAGTCGAGCAGGTGGAGGCGGTGGGCATTCAGTCCGACTGCCTTGCCGGTGGCGAATGAGAGGCGTTGAAGCCGCAGACAATGCTCAGCTGTGTAGCCGTCCCTCTCCTCGACTTCAACGGCAAGCTTCATGAGGTCCTGATGTTTCGTACTTATTTCTTTGAAGAAGGGCTTCGACGTGAAGTAGATGAAACGAACCTCTTCCAAAGCGGTGAAGAAGGCTTCTTCCTTCAGGCTCCTCGTAACGATGCAGTCTCCCGGACCGAGCAGTTCACTCTGCGAGCTGTCCAGGTGAGCCAACTTGCCCGACAGGATGTAGTACGTTTCCATTGCGTCTTCGTCAGTTCCAGTTGGAACGAGCGTTATTCGTTCTCCGGCGAAGAGTACGCCTTCTAGGACTTCCACCCCACCCGTTGCCAGTAGATTTACAACCATGGACTTGGTCTTCACAGACTCGAGGGACTCTCCATGGCGGAGAATCTCGAGTCCTTCGGCACCGCGTACTTCCCGCGTTGGCTTGATCGACTGCACCGGTATTGCCTTCTCTCTCGATAGAGCTGGCGGTCCTCGAAGTCTGAACCGATAGGGTCGGCCACCAGTCGTGCCCGTCATCGATCGCGGCGGTTCCCGCGCAACACAGTGCGACAGAGCACTCCGTACGGCTCTCAATTGTGCTGCGCCCCTACCTCCGTTGGAGTGAAGTCGACAACAGAAAGAGCAGCGCCTGACTCAGGATGATCGTGCTGCCGCTGGGTATGTCGGCCAGGAACGATACCACCAGGCCGCCCACGGTGCTCACGACTCCGATCGCTACGGCCAGCACCGTCATCGCGAAGAGCGAGCGGGCTACGAGCCTGGCCGCGGCCGCCGGGATGACCAGGTAGGCCGCCATCAGAACGATCCCGATCACCTGTGCGCTCACGACCACTATCAGGGCGGCGATGGCGAAGAGCGCGTACTCGAGGAGTCTCACCCTTACCCCGTCAGAGCGGGCCAGGTCCGAGTCGAACGTGGCGTAGGCGAGCCGGGGCCAAAGGAGCAGCAGCACGAGGAGCGCGGTACCGGCGACCGCGACGATCACCGGCAGGTCGTCCCGGCCCACGGCGAGAATGGAGCCGAACAGCAGGTGCCAGACGTCGATGACGTTCCGTTCTGGAGGGATTATCGAGATGAAGAGCACGCCCAGAGCCACCGATACCGCGAAGAAGACACCGATGGCGACGTCCGAGGAGAGGGAGGTACGGTCTCTCACCCAGGCGATGCCCAGGGCGGCGGCGAGGGTGAACGGGACGGCGACGAGCAGCGGTTCCTCGAGCAACGTCGAGTTGCCGAAGGTGGCGGCAACGAAGGCGCCCAGAGCGATACCGCCGAAGGCTGCGTGGGCGAGCCCATCACCGAGGAACGCCAGCCCGCGCTGGACGACGAATGTGCCCAGGACGCCGGCGACGATGGCGATGCAGACGCCAGCCAGCAGCGCCCGCTGCATGAAGGCGAACTCGAACAGGGTCCAGACCTCCGTCACCTAGGGCGCCACCCTGCCGTGTTGGTGCCCCAGATGTCCGTAGGCGGCTCGAAGGCAGTCGTCGGTGAGCACCTCGTCAGGAGTGCCGATGCCGTGCGCGCGGCGGTTGAGGACCAGCACCTTGTCCGCGTGATAGCGAGCGGCCGAGAGATCGTGGGTGATCATCACTATCGCGGCGTCGGCTCGTTGCTGATACCCCTCCAGCAGGTCGTAGAGATCGTGCTCGCCCAGGAAGTCGACGCCTGTGGCCGGCTCGTCGAGCAGGACCACGTCGGGCCGTCTGACGAGGGCGCGCGCAAGGTAGACGCGCTGGAGCTCACCTCCGGAGAGGCCGGCGAGTCGCCGATCGATGAGGTGGCCTGCGCCCACCCTGGCCAGCGCGTCGGCGGCCTCTTCCCGCTCCCGCGCAGTGACCAGTGCCGGCCAGCGGAGCCGCGAGCCGGAAACGACGAGCTCCTGGGCGGTCGCCGGGAAGGTTCGGTCGAAGGTCTTGAGCTGGGGCACGTAACCTACCCGGCGAGGTTCGACACCGGCGTCTTCACCGAAGATCGCTGCGTGCCCGCGTTCAGGCCGTATCAGTCCCAGTGCAACCTTTATCAACGTGCTCTTCCCTGCCCCGTTGGGGCCGACGATCGCCAGCGTCTCCCCCTCCTGAAGGTCGAAGCTCACATCCTCCAGCGCGAGGACCTTGCCGAACTTCACGCTCACGTGGTGAACGTGGAGCGCCGGCAGGCCAGGCGGGGGCTCTCGGCCGGCTACCGCGGTTCCCACTTCTCCAGCGATTCGGCAACCGTCCGGGCGTTGCGTCTCATCATCTCTGCATAACTCTCGCCGCCGGCGCCCAGGGGGTCGAGGGTAGCAACCTCCACAGCGGCCTCCTGGGCGAGAACCTGTGCCGCGCGGCCACTGAGGCCCGCCTCGTTGAAGATAGCCGGAGCCCCGCTCTCGCGGATGGCCCGCACTACCGAAGCCAGATACCGAGGGCTGGGTTCGCGGCCCGGGAACGGCTCTATCTCCATCACCAGGTCGAGTCCGTAACGTCGGGCGAAGTAAGGCCAGGCGTCGTGGAAGGGGATGAACGGCGCGCCTCTGACCGGCGCCAGAATCTCACGCAACTCTGCGTCCAACGCCGTCAGAGAGGACGCGACCGACGAGGCGCGTTGAGTGTAAGCATCCGCCCTGGCGGGATCGAGTTCTGCCAGTGAGGTGCCGAGCGCCAGCGCGACCTCCCTCATCAGCAGCGGATCCAGCCACACGTGCGGATTCACCCCTCGGCCGTGGGAGTCCTCGGGCTCCCCGCCGACCAGCAGTTCATCTTCGAGTACCTCGAGCGCTTCGACGACCCGCGCATCCGGGTTGACCGAGGCGGCGATCTCGCGCAGCCACTCGTCCGACGCACCGTTCAGCACGACGAGGTCCGCGCCTGAGATCCGCGCTGCATCGCGAGGGCTCGGTTCGAAGGTATGGGGTGATGCGCCTGCCGGCAACATCACGCTTACCTCGACGGCCTCACCGCCCACCTGATGAGCCAGGTCCCCGTAGGGGGCGATCGAGGCCACAACTCTGACCTGCCCCAACGCGTTAGCGCTCAGCAACAGATAGAGAGCGGTGATGAGCAATCGAACGAGCATCGGCCTCCAGTGCCCCCGCGTTCCGTCCAACATAGCCGAGGGAGCCAGGCGACCGGCAAACGCCGAGAGGCGCGCCGTAAGCGCGCCTCTCCCACTCGGTATGTAGGCGACGTTATCTGTTCGGGTTGACCAGCAGCGTGGGATCGAGGTCACGCAGCGCCTTCGCGCTGATCCAAACCCTCTTGGGCTTGCCGTCTACCCAGATGGTCCGCTTCTGCAGGTTCGGCTTCACCGTCCTGCGGTGCACTCCCACCTGCTTGAGGCCCACGCCGCCCTTCTTCTTGGCGGAGCCCTTGCGCTTGCTCGTCTTCTGCATCCTCGTTCTCTTGCCGGTGATCGCGCACACCTTCGGCATCGTTTCCTCCTGGACCTGATCGATCTGCTCGGGGCATAGCGCTCTCGCGGCGCCCACACAAAAACGTTTGAGTCTAGCACACTCTTCGCGCGACCTTCAAATCGAGTCGACCCCGCGAACGACGTCCGTGCGATGATGCCGGCATGGAAGGAATGACTCGATCCCAACTGGCTACCCGGATCTACCGGACTTCGCGACTCACCGGCGAATTCGTCCTGCGCTCAGGGGCCGTAGCCAACGAGTACTTCGACAAGTATCGCTTCGAGCACGACCCGAAGCTCCTCAAAGCTATAGCAGAGGCCATGGCACCGCTGGTACCCGACCGGACCGATGCCCTCGCCGGGCTCGAACTTGGCGGCGTACCCGTCGCAACGCTGCTTTCACAGGTGACCGGCCTGCCGCTCTTCTCGGTCCGCAAGAAGGCCAAGGAGTACGGCACCCGGAATCTCGCCGAGGGCGGTGATGTTGCCGGCAAGCGCCTGCTGGTGATCGAGGACGTGGTCACCTCCGGTGGGCAGGTCGTAATCTCGACAGGCGATCTGCGCGATCTGGGCGCCCACATCGAATCGGCTCTGTGCGTCATAGACCGGCAGGCAGGGGGTCGCGAGGCCCTGGCCGGGGTCGGCGTCGAGCTGCTACCGCTCTTCACCATGGCAGAACTCGAGACCGAGGCCTCGAGAGTCGCGTGAGGGACGGAAGTGTGCCCTCGACCGCCTTTGTAAGCAAGGTTTTACTCGTTCACGAGGGCCTTCGTCTACCCTGAGGTCCCGTGGCGCCCGGGTATCGGGCGACCGTAGGCAGGAGCAATAAGAGGAGCCAAGGGGGGCATATGGCGACAGACAGCAACAAGTCGACGGCGACAGGCGGCACTTCCTCCGGAGGTCAAGGCGCCAAGGACGCCAAGGAGACGGCGAAACAGGTAGCAGGCGAGGCTCGCAGCACCGCGAAGGAACTCGGCCGCGAGGCGATGGATCAGGCCAAGTCGACGGCGGGGTACGTGCGCGAACAGGCAAAATCCTCCGTGGAACAGGGGAAGAGCCAGGTAGCCGATCAGGTAGGCGGACTCGCGAAGGCGTTCCACAAGAGCAGCGAGGAACTCCGCAACGAGGAGATGGGTCGACTGGCCGATCAGAGCGAGTGGCTGGCCGGTCGCATCGAGGAACTCCAGAATTACCTGCAGAACCGCAGCACGACCGAGTTGCTCGATGATCTGCGGGGAGCGGCGCGGTCACAGCCAGCCTGGTTCCTGGGAGGCATGTTCGCGGCCGGCCTCCTCGCAGCCCGCTTCGTGCACAGCAGTAGCGCGGAGGATCACTCCGGCCGCATGAGCGGGAGCCAGACTCGCTACGCCACCACTGCCAGCGAAAGCTACCGCACCGCCGACACCACCAGGCCATGACCGGCGGGCGTGGCAGGAAGCGAAGTTCGGCAGAGATAGTGCGGGAGATCGAAGCCACCCGCGC
Organism: Trueperaceae bacterium; assembly: GCA_036381595.1. Lineage (NCBI taxonomy): Bacteria > Thermotogati > Deinococcota > Deinococci > Trueperales > Trueperaceae > Trueperaceae bacterium. The sequence goes on from DASVCN010000024.1 coordinate 32,286, forward strand.
TCGGCTGGCGAACGACATCGAAGCGGCGCAGGTGAAGCTGAGCAGGCGCGGCCTCCAGGACGAGGCTATGGGCAGGCTCAGCAACATCAGGAACCGGGCGACCGGCGCCATCTCCGGGGTCAGCCACTCCGCTGACCACCAGGCGAGCCAGTTGAGCCACCTGGCGGTGGACACCATCAAGCGCTACCCCATCGTGACCACCATCATCGGGCTGGGACTGGCTCTACTCGCGTTCAGCAACGGCCGCCGCTCCAGGCCGCCCGGCACCGTCGACGAGGACATGGAGTTGGTGACCAGACCGACGCCCAGGGCGGTAGACCTTCCGCCCACGAGCTACTGATTCGGAAGCGGGGGAAACGTGACCACTGAGGCGAGAAGAGATCCGTTCGAGCGCTCTATCGGGGACGTCCTGTCGGACCTGTTCCGCGACGGTTCCGAGCTCATCCGCCAGGAGATCGAGCTGGCCAAGGTGGAGATGCGGGAGAACGTCTCCAGCCTGACCAAGGATAGCGTCGGGATCGCGATCGGCGGAGCGATGGCGCTGGTTGGCCTGTTCGCACTGGTGGCCGCACTGATCCTGGTGCTGGGCCTCGTGATGCCTTACTGGGCCTCGGCCCTGATAGTCGGCGGCCTCCTGGTGATCATCGGGATGGTCGTAGTGATGGCGAACGTTCGGGCGATCAAGAGCAACGGCATCGCACCGAAGAAGACGATGGAGACGATCAAGGAAGACGCACGGATGGTAAGGGAGAAGTTCGCATGAGCGACTGGGACAGGTACAGCACGGAACACGACGTCAGCGGCAGCATCTACGAGTCGGACTACGGTCGATCCTCGGAGGGCCTGCGCGACCGCGCCCGCCAGGGGGTCGACCAGATGCGGCACCGGGCACAGGACATGAGCGGGAAGGCGCGCGAAGGCTTCGACCACTACTTCCATCAGCACCCGCTTACCTTCGGGATAGGGGCAGTGGCCCTCGGCTTCGCCATCGGGATGCTCCTGCCCGCCACGAGACCGGAAGAACGCTGGATGGGCGAGGCGTCGGAACGGGTGAAGGAGCGCGGCCGCGAGACGATGCACAAGGTCGGCGACGTCGCCCGCACCTCCTTCGAGGAGGCGCGCGAGACTGCCCGGCACGAGATGGAGGAGCGCGGTCTGGACCCCAAGAAGATGGCGCACGAGGCCCGGGATGTGGCCGAGAAGACCGCCAAGGAAGCGCGCCGTGCCGCCGAGGAGGAGGCGGAGCGCAACAAGTTGCGCTGACTCCCGCTATCGAACGGCTCAGGAGCCGGCTGCCACCTCGGTGGGCGTCGGCTCCTCTTTCTGTCGCCGCCTGGTGTCGACCTGCGTGAACTCGGCGCCGAACAGCAGGATCTGCGACGAGTAGTAGATCCAGAGTAGGAGGACTACCAGCGAACCGGCCGCTCCATAGGTCGACTTGACGCCCGAGAACCCGAGGTAGAAGCCGATCAGGAACTCACCGATCTTGAAGAGGACAGCCGTGATGATCGCACCCCTCAGGACGTTGCGCCAGTGGAGTTCGACATCGGGCAGGACCATGAAGATGGCGCCGAACACCACGGTGAACACGGCGAGCATCAGCAACTGGTTGACGATGAACCAGACCACGTTGCCGCCCGGCAGCAGGCCCGAGAAGCTGGACAGGATCACGTTGAGCGCCGCCTGGAGTGCGAACGAGACGAGCAGCACGAACCCGAGAGCGAGTACCATGCCCAGCCCCTCGAGCCGCACCAGCAGGAGCTTCCTGATGCCGCGACTACGGTCGGCAGCCACGTCCCAGATCTTGTTGAGGGCGCCCTGCAACTGAGCGAAGACTGTCGTCGCGCCGATCAGGAGGGTCACGATGCCGATCACCGTCGCCAGGATGCCCCCTCCCTGCTGCGAGGTCCGCTCGACCATCGTGCCGATCAGGTTGGCTGCGTCCGGGCCGATCCGCGCCTGCAGCTGGCTCATCAGCTGGCTGCGCGCCTCCTCGCTCCCGTATACGAAGCCGACTATGGCGAGGACGATCACGAGCAAGGGCGCTATGGAGAAGATCGTGTAGTAGGCGAGGGCGGCAGCGAGCCTGGGCGCCTGGTCCTCGCCGAACTCCTTGACGGTCTGCTTGAGGACCTGCCAATACTCGGACACGTTCACCCCCATCCCAGGCTGAAGGAGAGGAGGTCACGGCACCATGTCGCCGCATACAGCATCCGTGATCGTCCTCGGCGAGTCGGCGGTTAGAGTTGGAGCATGAGCGAGGACACCATCTTCGGCAAGATCGTTCGTGGCGAGGTCGACACCGAACTCCTCTACCAGGACGAGCTGGTCACCGCCTTCAGGGACATCAGCCCGCAGGCTCCTGTTCACATCCTCATCGTCCCGAACGAGCCGATAGCTACGGTCGACGATGTCGGGGAGGAGAACGAGGCAGCTCTGGGCCGGCTGTTCACCGTCGCTCGGCGTCTCGCAGCGCGGCACGGTCTCGAGAAGGGGTACCGGCTCATCGTCAACTGCAAGGAGCACGGACACCAGGAAGTATTCCACCTCCACATGCATCTGCTCGGCGGCCGTCCGCTGGGACCGATCGTCTGCCCAACCGAGTAGCTCTTGCCTGCACGCTTCGTGCTCGGGCACCTGAGCTCGGGCGGCCTGTTGCTAGACTCGCCGTCATGGGCTGCCCGTCATGGCAGAGTTGATCGGTGAAACACTAAGGCTCGCAAGCGGACACTACCTGCATCTGGAGCAGCTGCCGATCAGGATGCTCCTCGCCGTCGTGTTCCTGGCCGGCATCTCGTCGGCCGCCGGGCAGAGCCTGGTGCTATTCGTCAGCCGCGTTCGTCCGCACCGTTTCATCGCGAGTCTGCTGCTCTCGGCGATGATCTTCGTCGCCGGCTTCATGCTTTGGAGTCTTTCGGTCTGGTCCATCGGCAGTTTCGCCTACTCTCGAGAGGTTCCTTACGAGACGGTGCTGCGCGCCATCGCACTCGCCTACAGCCCCTACCTCTTCAGCTTCTTCGTTCTGACCCCCTACCTCGGCTCCTTCATCTGGCTGCTGCTCTCCATCTGGAGCCTGCTCGCGCTGGTGATCGCCACCGGCGTGGTGCTGGACCTGACCCTCTGGCAGGCGCTCCTCTGCAACGCCGGCGGGTGGCTGCTCCTGCAGTTGCTGGAACGGACGATCGGCCGGCCGGTGCTGGCCCTGACGAAGATCCTCCGGAGCTGGGTGGCGGGGACTCGCCTGACCACCGAGGCCGAGAGGCTCGCCCGTCCTGAGGGGGAGGGCTGAGTGGACGTCGACATCTGGACGATGGTCACCATCGGCAGCCTGGCACTGCTGGTAGGCGGATCGTTGGCCCCACTCGAGACACTGGGCTGGTGGGCCGGCTGGTACGGACGCCGTGGCGATGAGCTGGCTCTGGCGAAACCAATGGTCACCGAAGAACCGGGGCAGAAGCGCCACTTCCTGGTCTTCCTTACCGGCGTGCACAGTGTCTCAGGCGAAACCTTCGCCAAGCGGGAGCAGAGTCTCCTGCGTGAGCTGCGGGCCCGCTTCCCGGGTAGCGTCGTCGTGGAGGTGTTCCCCTACTCGGTGACCAACCGCGCGCTCACCGGCCAGCGGGTGTTCGCCTGGTTCTGGCGCTGGGCGCTGTCGATGAAGCTGAGCAAGCGAACCCTCAGCGGCATCGCCGGGATGGTCATCAACCTTCGCAACCTGTGGCAGGTCGCGGTCTCGACCGACAAACGCTACGGCCCGCTGTACAACCAGGGATCGGCCGAGCTGATTTTGGGCGCCCTCGTAGGCGCCGGCTACCGCGTGGGGAGCGGGATGCCGGTCACCCTCATCGGTTATAGCGGTGGCGGTCAGGTCGCGGTCGGCGCTGGCGGTCACCTCGCCCAGATGCTCAACTGCCAGGTGCGGGTGATCTCGCTGGGCGGGGTGATGAGCTCGGACCCGGGTCTCATGGGTATCCACAAGCTCTTCCACCTCGTAGGCAGGCGGGACGTTGTGGAACGCCTCTCGTACGTCTTCTTCCCCGGACGCTGGCCGTTCTTCCGCCACTCGCACTGGAACCAGGCGCGATCGGCGGGGCGGATCTCGCGGATAGACATGGGGCCGATGGATCACACCGGCCCAGGGGGCTATCTCGACAGCAACAGCCGGCTGGCCGATTCCCGCACCTACCTCGAGGCAACGGTGGACGTCATCGCCGGGATCGTCGGAGAGGCAGAGGAGGTCGCCGAAACCTAGCGGTGTTGGGCGCCCAGGCGGAGGAGCTCTGGGCCGTGGGACGACGGGCGTGCGGATAGGGAGCATCCGGCGGCTACGCTCAGTGGTACTCCCCCCACTCCTGACGCAGCACGCCGCAGACCTCCCCCAGGGTGGCGCGCGAACGAAGGGCAGCGAGAACCGCGGGGAAGAGGTTCCCGCTGCCGCGCGCGGTAAGCCTGAGTTCCTCCAGTGCGGCGGAGGTAGCCGCTCCGTCGCGCTCGGCTCTGAACGACCTGATCGTCTCACAGCGGCGACTCTGCACGGCCGGGTCGACCGCATGGACCGGTACGGCCTGCTCCTCGTCGATCCGGAACGAGTTCACGCCAACCACCTTGCGCTCGCCCGACTCGACCTCGCGCTGGAACCGGTAGGCCGACTCCTCGATCTCCTGCTGCAGGAAGCCCGCTTCGATCGCGGCCACGCTGCCGCCGAGGTCCTCGACCTGCCGCAGCAGCACCTCGGCCTGAGCCTCCAGTTCATCCGTGAGGTGTTCCACGTAGTAGGAACCTGCCAAGGGGTCCACCGCCTCAGGCACCCCGCTCTCGTAGGCGAGGATCTGCTGGGTGCGAAGCGCGGTGCGTGCCGACTCCTCGGTCGGAAGGCCCAGCGCCTCGTCCTTGGCGTTGGTATGGAGGCTCTGGGTTCCGCCTAGTATCGCCGCGAGGGCCTGGTAGGCGGTGCGCACCACGTTGTTCTCGACCTGCTGGGCGGTGAGCGTCGACCCGCCGGTCTGAGTGTGGAAGCGCATCATCATCGCTTTCGGCGAGGTAGCGCCCAGTTCGTCGCGCATTATCCGCGCCCACATACGCCGCGCGGCACGGAACTTGGCGGCCTCCTCGAGTATCCGATTGTGGCAGGCGAAGAAGAAGGAGATCCTGGGCGCGAACTCGTCGACCTCCAGGCCCGCCTCCATGGCAGCCCTAACGTATGCGAGGGCGTTGGCGAGGGTGAAGGCGATCTCCTGGGCCGCGCTCGAGCCGGCTTCGCGGATGTGGTAACCGGAGATGGAGATGGTGTTCCAGTTCGGCACGTTGTCGGCGCAGAAAGCGAAGAGGTCGGTGACGAGCCGCATCGACGGCTTGGCCGGGTAGATGTAGGTACCGCGGGCGATGTACTCCTTGAGGATGTCGTTCTGGACCGTACCGCCCAGCTTCTCGAACGGAACGCCCTGCTCCTCGGCCACCAACAGGTAGAGTGCGAGCAACATCATCGCCGGCGCGTTGATCGTCATGGAGGTGGTGACTTCGCCGAGATCGATCCCCTCGAAGAGCCGCTTCATGTCGTCAACGGTGGCGATGGATACACCTACCCGGCCCACCTCGCCTTGGGCTAGCCGGTCATCGGGGTCGAGCCCCAGCTGGGTGGGCAGGTCGAAGGCGACCGAGAGGCCGGTGACGCCTTGGGAGATCAGGTAGCGGTAGCGCTCGTTAGATTCCTCCGCAGAACCGAAGCCGGCGTACTGTCTCATGGTCCAGAGCCGGCCCTCGCTGTACATCCGCGGATAGACACCGCGGGTGAAGGGAAACTCGCCCGGTTCCCCGAGGCGTTCCTCCAGACCCTCCGGCGGGGCGTCGTAGAGAGGCTTCATAGCTCGATTATAGGCGCCGGTAGGGCGGCTCCCGAACCAGCGGGCGATAGACGGTGCGGCGGTACCGGACCGGGTGAAGCTAAACTCCTTGCATGATGCTCTTCCTCGGCGAAGAGATGAGGCGTGCCGACGAACTCGCGGAGGAGGCCGGCGTGCCTACCCGCGTACTGATGGAGGCAGCCGGAGGGGCGGTCGCGAGGTCGGCCCTGCACAACTTCCCGGCAGCAAGGCGGGTGCTGATCCTCTGCGGCACGGGGAACAACGGCGGTGACGGGTACGTTGCCGCGAGATACCTGCTGGAGGCGGGCGCTGGAGTGGAACTGTTGGAGCTGCCGGGAGAACGGCGAGGGGACGCCCAGGAGGCCCGTGACTCGCTCGCCGGGAAGCTCTCACCAACCGAACTCGACGCCGGTTCACTGGGCGCGGCTCTCGAGCGCTCCGACCTGGTGATCGACGCTCTCTTCGGGAGCGGCCTCAGCAGACCTCTGGCCGGCGACGTGGCCCGCCTCGTCGATCTCGTCAACCGCTCCGGCCTGCCGCTGCTCGCGGTCGACATCCCCAGCGGCGTCTCCTCCGACTCACCCCACCCGCCCGGATCGCATATCCGCGCGAACCGGACGGTGCAACTCGCCGGCGCCAAGTTATCGAGCGCCTTCGAGCCTGCCCGCTCTGCCTACGGGGAGATGGAGCTGGCAGACATCGGCATACCGAAGCGGATCCTCGAGGAGGTCTCGACCACTCGGCTGTTGGGCCCCGAGGTCGGCCGCGGGATACCCCGGCGAGCGAGGGAGGCTCACAAGTACGAGGTCGGCACGGTCCTGGTCCTGGCCGGTTCAGCCCAGTACCTAGGGGCCGCCGAGCTCACCTGCCGCGGCGCCTACCGAGCGGGGGCCGGTCTGGTGACCCTGGCGGCAGAAGCGCGGCTCGCCTCCAGCTGGCCCGAGATCGTCTTCGCCCAACTCTCCTGGAACGAAGACCCCGCAGAACGACTCGAAGCGGTAGCCGAACGACGGGCCGGCGCGATAGTCGCCGGCCCCGGCCTCGACCGCCGAGCACTCCCCTACCTGCCCAGGTTGCTGGCCGCGCGCCCGGTCCCGTGGGTGCTGGATGCGGGGGCGCTCGAGCCTGACCCGGCGCTCCGCCAGGCCGTGCGGGAACACGGCTCCTGCGTCCTCACCCCTCACGCCGGGGAAGCCTCGAAACTGTTGGGTTGCAGCGCCGGCGATATCACTCGCGAGCCGTTGGCGGCGGCCCGCCGCATCGCCGAAGAGTGGAACTCCATCTGCGTACTGAAGGGGGTCGGGACGGTAGTTGCCTCGCCAGGAACGGTGGCGGTCTCGACCGAAGGGCATGAGGGGATGGCCAGCGGAGGGACCGGGGACGTGCTGGCCGGCGTGCTGGGCGCCTTCCTGGCGGCTCCCGGGGCAGAGGATCCGGTGCCGCGAGTGGAAGCCGGGGTTGTCGTTCATGGACTGGCCGGCCGGCTGGCGGGCGAGCAGTTGGGCATAGGCATGATCGCCAGCGACCTGGTCGCCAGGGTACCTTTGGCCATGCGGACGCTCTCCGGTACGCCGCCTGGCCCGTGATAGGCTTCCCGCCATGACCTCCTCCCCGATCAGGTTGCGGGTTCCCGCGACCAGCGCCAATCTGGGCCCCGGTTTCGACAGCCTCGGCCTGGCCGTGGGGGTGCACCTCGAGGTGACGGCGTACCCGTCGGAGCGGAACCGGTTCGTCTACCGGGGCGAGGGTGAGGTCGCAGCCACGCCCGACAACCTGCTCCACCGAGGCTTCGCTGCCGCCTGCCGGGCGGCCGGACGCGAACCGTTCCCGGTCACCCTCGAAGCAGACAACCCGATCCCTCTCGCCCGGGGACTGGGCTCTTCATCCGCGGCCCTGGTGGCTGGCGCGGCGGCCGCCGACCAGCTCCTGGGCGGGCCTCTGGGCCGTGACGGCATCTTCGAAGTGACGGTGGCCATCGAGGGCCATCCGGATAACGTGGGACCCGCGGTCTACGGCAACTTCACCGTGTCGGCGCTGGGCTCGAACGGCAACTACCTGACCCGTTCCCTGACCATCCCGCCAGAATGGCATCTGCTTTTCGCCGTTCCCGACTTCCAGGTGTACACGGAGGAGGCGCGGCGGCTGCTGCCCCTCAGCTACCCGCGTGACGCGGTCGTGCGCACCGCCAGCCGGGCCGCCTTGTGGACCCTCGCCGTGGCCAGCAACGAACCGGAACTTCTCCGCACCGCGAGTCTCGACCTGCTCCACCAGCCTTACCGGGCCCCGCTACTCGCCGGATTCGAGGAGTGCCTCGAGTCCGCCTTCGCGGCCGGAGCCTACGCCGTCTACCTGTCGGGCTCAGGACCGACGGTCGGGAGCGTGGTGGCCGACGAAGCGCTGGTTGCGGTTCGCCCGGCGCTGGAGCGTTACGCCGGCGAGGGCGGCCGGGTACTGGAACTGCGGGCCACCGGCGGGTACGAGGTAGTAGGGCGGCCGCTGGTCACGGGACGCTGACGACCGCTCATCTCCTCGTCGGGGGCCGCTTGGCGCGAAGCACCTTGAATCCTCGCTCGGCGACCACCGTTTCGGGCTCGGACCAGGCGGCGATCTCCCGCTCGTAAGGCAGGTCCCTGTTGGCCACGAGCCACAGTTCGCCACCCGGCTCGAGCAGCCTGCCGGCGGCGGCTATGAAGGCGCGTGGCACGTCGAGGCGTACCCCCCGGCCAACATGGAAAGGCGGATTGCAGAGGATGACGTCGAAGCTCTCCACCCTGATCTCGCTATCGATGTCGGAGTGGCGGCTGTCCAGTTCGAGGCCCAAGTCGGCAGCGTTGCGCCGCACACTCTGCAACGCAGCGAGGTCGTCGTCGACTGCCGTAACGGCCGCGCCTCTGCGGGCTGCGAGCAGGGCCAGCACGCCGTAGCCGCAGCCGAGATCGAGGACGCGACGCCCAGCCAGGTCGCTCCACGGGATCACGGCTGCCAGGACCCCGGTGCCGGGGTCGAGCCGTCCCGCAGCATGTACCCCCGGCCGGGCCCGGAGCGGGAGGCCCGCAGCCTCGAACTCCAGCCACGGGTCGCTACTGTCGCCCTCCAGTGGCTCCCTCGCCACGCTCAACCGCCAGCCTCGATCGCGCTCGACCACCTCGGCGTGCCCGAAGAGTTCCCCCAGTCGTTTCTCGAACCGCTTGGCCCCCTGGTCCTTGTGGAGTGCCAGATAGAGGGTGCCGCCCGGCCGTAGCGCGTCGCGTGCGGCCAGCATCTCGGCAAGAACGCGGGCGTTGCCTCGATCGGCCGGCGGCGCCAGCGCGATGAGGTCGGCGCTCCCGCCGCCGAGGTCCCAGGGTAGTGCTGCGCGGACTCCGGCGACGGGGCCCACGGCCTCCCTGGCGCAAAGTAGGGCGGCCATCGAGGACTCGGCGATCTCGACGCCGGGGTTCGTCGCGGCCAGCAGGCCCACCGCTCCAGCGCTGCCGGTGCAGTCAACCAACGGCCCGCCGACCCCCGCCAAGGCGCGCCGGAAGACCCGCTCCTGCGGAGGCGGACCGGGGTAACCGCGCACGCCCGGCTTGGTGCAGATGGCGCCCTGCGGCAGTTGCAGCCGCTCGAGCCTGTGGTACTCGGACAGCAGGGTCACTGACCAAGTCTATGGGGAGCGGACCGGAGGTATCGGCGCGAGGTTCGTCGAGCAAGGACTCTTCACCCGGCCGGTGATAGCCTCGTTGCATGCCGCTGATCCTCGGAATCGACACCTCCTGCGACGACACCGGAATCGGTCTGGTGAGAGACGGGGAGGTCCTGGCCAACGTGGTCGCTTCCCAGGCCGCGCTGCACGAGAACTTCGGCGGGGTGGTGCCGGAGACGGCCAGCCGCGAGCACCTGAGCGTGATCGACGGTGTGCTGAAACGCGCCCTCGCTCAGGCGGGCGTGGGCCTCATCGACCTGGAGGGCGTAGCTGCTACCTTCGGCCCCGGACTGGTCGGGGCGCTGCTGGTGGGACTCAACTTCGGTCGCTCGCTGGCCTGGGGCTTGGATCTGCCGTTCATCCCGGTTCATCACCTCGAAGGGCACATCGCGGCGGCAGCAGCGGGGGGATCGGTCGAACCGCCCTTCATCTGCCTGGTCGCCTCCGGCGGTCACACCAGCCTCTTCGACGTCCCCAGTTGGGGCGAGTACACCGAACTCGGCCGAACGCGCGACGATGCCGCCGGCGAGGCGTTCGACAAGACGGCTCGGCTCCTCGGCCTCCCCTACCCCGGCGGGCCCGAACTGGCGCGCCTGGCGGCCCGAGGGAACGATCGCGCCCACCCGTTCACGCCCCCGATGCAACGGCAGGAAGGGTTCGATTTCTCGTTCAGCGGACTCAAGACGGCCGTGGCGACGCTGCTGGAACGGCAACCAGGTGCTGACCTTGCCGACGTCGCCGCCTCCTTCCAGAGGACGGTGGTCGAGAGCCTGGTGAGCACGGCGCTGCGGGCGGCCAATGTGAGCGGCCGTAACACCCTCGTCGTAGCCGGGGGCGTGGCCGCCAACGAACTGCTGCGAAGCGAGCTGGCGGCGAGCGGTCTGCGGGTTCACCTGCCCCCACCATCACTCGCCACCGACAACGGGGCGATGATCGCGCTCGCCGCCGAGGCCCGCCTCGAGCGTGGGCCGGTGGCGCCAGGGTGGGAAGTGGACGCGCAGCCTTACCTGCCCCTGGCGAGCCCGCCGAACTGACACCTGCCCGGCCCGTGCCACGGCTGCCGGCGAGGCTACCTCCGCCTCGCTGCCAGCGCCTGCTCGTAGGCAGCCAGGTATTGCGGCACGATGAGCTCCTCCGCGAACTCGTCCACCGCTCGGGCCCGAGCAGCCTCGCGGAAGCTCCGGTGAACGACCGGGTCGGCCAGTATCCGGAGCGCGCACTCCGCCATCCCCGCGACGTCTTCCTCTGCCCTGAGGCAGCCACTGCGGCCATCCTCGACCACCTCGGGCAAGCCCCCGGAAGCGCTGCCGACCACGGGCACGCCCGATGACATCGCCTCGAGCGCAGCGAGACCGAAAGACTCCCTGCTGCTGGGCAACAGGAACAGGTCGGCCAACGCCAGCAGCTTCTCGACCCGCGGGAACGATCCGAGGAAGGTGACGCGGTCTGCTACGGACAGGTCGCGGGCGAGCTGGAGTGCGACGGGCCGGTCGGGGCCGTCTCCTATCATCAGGAGGCGCGCAGGCATGCGGCCGGCAACCTGGGCGAAGACTCGCAGCACGTTCTGCACCCGTTTCACCGGGCGGAAGTTGGAGACGTGCATCAACAGCTTCTCGTCGTCGGCCGCGTAGCGGCGACGCATCTCGGGGTCTTCCCTGGGCCGGAACCGCTGCGTGTCCACCGGGTTCGGTATGACCCTTATCTCACGAGCGATGCCCAACTGCTCTCTCGTCGCTCCGGCGAGGTAGCTGCTCACCGCGGTCACCACGTCGGAGCCTTCGACGGAGAACTGGGTGGTACGCAGGTAAGCGGGTTGCAGGCCTACCAGGGTCACGTCGGTGCCGTGCAGGGTCGTGACCAGCGCTGGTTTGGGCTGATGACGAGCCATGTCGCGGCCCAGTAGCGCGGCTGTTGCGTGCGGCACGGCGTAGTGGGCGTGAACCAGGTCGATCCCTGTCTCTTCGATGACCTCCACCAGCTTCGACGCCTCGGAGAGGGTAGTGAGCGGGGCCGAGAAGAGGGGGTAGCTGAGGGTCTCGACCTCGTGGAAGTAGACACCCGGGCAGTCGGTATCGACCAGCCGGAATGGCAGGCGATCGGCGACGAAGTGCACCTGATGCCCGTGCCGGGCCAGGGCTATGCCCAGTTCGGTGGCGACCACTCCGCTGCCGCCGGCGCCGCTGTGGAGGAGAACGCCGATGTTCATGCTCGTCGTAGACTCATATCATGTCCCTCGGCATCGTCACCGACTCGACTTGTGACCTGCCGGCGGCCACCCTCGGTCGATTGAGGGTCGAGGCGGTCCCGCTGAGGCTGCACATAGGTGACGAAATCTATCTCGACTGGCGCGACATAGACCCGGCGACACTCTACGATTGGATGCTCGATCAGGGCGTGCTTGCCACCGTCTACCCCCCCGAACCCGAAGACTTCATGCACGTCTACCGGCGCCAGTTGCAGCGGTACGACCGTGTCGTCTCCATCCACCTCTCGGCAGCGTTCTCAGGAACGCTCGAACAGGCCCGACGGGCTGCGCGTCGTCTGGGCGTCGAAGGACAGATCACCTTCATCGATTCCGGCTTCGCCGGGCCCGGCCTGGCCGAGTTCGTCCTCGAGGCCGCCGAGCTCGTGCGCGCGGGGGCGGGCGCCGTTGACGTCTTCCGGATGGTGAGCCGACTGCGCGAGGAGGTGTACGGGGTACTGAGTCCGAGCAACGGGGGCTGGGGCGGAGAGCTCGACTGGTTGAGGAGCCTGCGCGAGAAGCGCCATCTCGCCTCGGGCCACCGGCGGCTGGTGGAGATGGAACCGGGTCGAGTTCGCCAGGTCGGCTGGGCACGAGTAGGCAAGGTCGGGGCCGGCCTGGCGGCTGCTCTGCGTCAGCGCTTCGGTCAGCAGAGTCTCCACATCGCGATCTCTCATGCGGGCTCTGATCCGGAAGCGCTCGCTACCCTCAGGGCTTCGATGGAGGAGGGCGGCCTGCGGATCGCTCACGGGCGGGTGCAGATGGTGGGCCCCGCGATGGCCGCCCGGCTGGGGCCTACCTCGTCGATGGTATTCGCCAGGCCGGCACCAGTCAGATAGTCGCCCGGCACCGTCAGCGCACGGCGCCCCACAGTCCGCCCAGGTACATCTCCTGCGTCACGACCCCGGCAACCTTACCGTCCTCCATGACGACTACGAGCTTCTCATGTGCCAACACCCGCCGCAGGTCGGTGACGGCAGCCCTGCCGTCCACCTTCACCAGCTCCTCCCACGAGGTGATCCGCTCCCTGGTGAGCCCCGTAACCCCTATCGGCACGCCCCGCTCCTCGACCACCACGATCCTGTTCTCGGCCAGCGTCTGGATGTTCTGCGCCGACTCCACGCGTGGGACCTGTGCGGCCACCTGCCTGGCGGTTGGCGGGGCGACGAGACCGAACGAGAGCAGTGTGGGGCTGGGCATCCGCAGGGCCGACCGGAGATAGCGGAGCGCGCTCGTGAAGGCGATGACGAAGAGGAGTCCCTCTGCTACGCCCGCGACATCGAAATCGTGGAAAGCGAGGCTGCCCCGCCGCCCCAGCAGCAGGTAGAGGAGGAACGACAGGAGGAGGGCGAAGACGATCGCCGCGAGTGCGCCTAGGAGGGCCGCAAGACGCAGCTGGCCGGGGCGTCTCACGGACGAACCACCGGGTTCATCGGGACGCCGAGGTGTTCGAGGCGGTCGACGTCGGCCGCGAGCGAAGCGTCCTCGCTGATCACCGCCCGTACCTTCCCGCCCAGGCGCCCAGTCACGATCTGCTCCAGGCGATTCACATCGGCCCTGCCGGCCAGGAGAGCAAGGAGCGTCCGCGGACCCACCAACCGAGCCAGAGCGAACGGGTTCTTACGGGCAAGATAGACCCGGTCCATGAAGCGGAGGAGCGGAGCGGTCAGTGTCGGTCTCAGGAGCATAAGGTTGCCTCCGGTGAAGCGACCCTGCTTCACCTTCACGAAAGTGCGCTCATGGGTCGGGAAGGCCGCCAGCGAATCCTCCGCGCTGACGATCGGGTAGGCCAGGTCGGCGTCACCCGCCCGCGCGACGAATCTGTCGATGGCGTCGCCGGTTAGCCAGGGAACGTCGGCCGTTACGACCAACATGGTCGAGCCAGCTGCGAGCGACTGGGCGGCTCCGAGCCCCAGTGCCAGGGAGTGTCCGAAGCCGCTTCCGGGGGGTATCAGCCGTACGCCGTCGAAGTCGGGGGCGTCGCAAGGAGGGCCCACCACGACCATGTCGCAGACCGACCGGGAGGCACGAAGGGCCGACAGCACGAAGGCGGCCATGGGCCTGCCGTTGAGCGGCACCAGCGACTTGGAGGGCACTTTCGCAGCCTTGGCGAGCGCATCGTTCGGGTCCCCGCCCGCGAGCACCACTGCGACTACCTTCCCACTCTCCTGCATGTCGATGGGGCATTCTACCCCAGCAGCAGGAGGCTGCCTCGGCCAGAAGGCGGAACGCCGCCTGGCGAGCGAGCCAGCGCGGCGTTCCTGGGGGAGGAGGGAAGGTTATTGCTGCTCTTGCCTCACCCGCACGAAGCTGCTTTCGCCCGCACGGATGTTCACGTCGCTGACATAGGTGCGGTAGCCGGGCGCGACTACCGTGAGCTGATACGACCCTGGGAGGAGGTCGGGGATAGTCAGGAGCCCGCTGCCGTTGGCGATGTTGCCCACGTAGCGCCCATCGAGGAAGACCTGGGCGCCGCCCACGTTGGCGACGATCTCCAAGGAACCGTGCAGGCCGACGAGTTGGGTGCTCACCGTCTGGCTGCCGCCCGCGCGTACATCGAAGCGGACGAACGTGTCCTGGTAGCCGGGGAGGCTGAAGCGCGCCTCGTAGCTCCCGGCTTCGAGCTCGATGGTGCCGGTGGGGGTGGTCCCTACATAGCGTCCGTCGACGTAGACCTCGGCCCGGCGCGGGTTGCTGTCGAAGCTGACCTGGCCGGTGCGCCGCACCGGCTGCAGGGTGGCGTCGACCGTAGTGGTACTGCCCGGACGCAGGTTGACCGATTGAGAGAAGGTCTCGTAACCCTGGCGTTCGACGCGCACGTCGTGACGCCCGGGGCGGGTGCCGTAGCTGACCGGGGTGTATCCGACGAACTGGCCGTCGACGTATACAGCCGCGTCGGATGGGCTGGAGCGAACGGAGAGGGTGCCGAAGGCTGCTTGCTCCGGACGGTCCCCGACGTAGAGCAGGGCGGTGTCGGTCACCCAGTTCTGCTGTTCGATGGGACGCACCACGATGGAGAGGTTACGGGCGAATCCCTCCTCGCCCAGGTTCGAGGTAGCGAAGCCTCCCTCCTCCTGGAAGGTCGCCAGCTGCCTGGTGTCGAGCTGGGTCCGCGAAGCTACCGCGATCACCTTGTCGAGCCCGCGAGGCGGAGCCGCGTTGAAGACGTAGCGAGCGTTGCGCGCCGGGAAGTAGCGGGTTTCGCCCGCCTGCAGGTAGTTGTCCTGTCCCGCTCGGTCGAACCGGTTGGGGAGAAGCTGGGTGATCTCTCCGTTCGGCCTGACGTCGAAGAGGTAGACGTAGGCGTCCTCGCTCACCCGGACACCGATGCTGATCTCCTCGCCCACTCGGTAGGTAGGGATGCCTTCGCCGCCACCCTTGTCGAGGAAGACGTCGACGTCGAAGCCGGGGCGGGGATTGATGACGATCGATTGCGGGCTGAAGACGACTCCATCCTGGGATTGAGCCCAGGCGGGAGCGGCCCAAACCAGTGTCAGGAGCAGAAGAGCGAATAGCCTTTTCATGCACCCTCTCCTTTCGGGAACCTGTGCGAGGCGGTGGTGCCTGCGGCGGGCAACGCTCCCTCATGATCCGAGGTGGTCGTGCCCGTGCCGATCGCGCGTGCTGTTACGTAGCAGTGCACGGATGGAGACTAGCACCTGGGCCTTCCCGTGCGTGTGCCCATACTTAAAGCTTCTTCATCTACTCTGGTCACACCGTGGCCGGCGTTTCCGTCAAGGTAGGTTACAGAGAGGCCGGCAACCGGCCAGCTGTCAGATTTAAGGAGTTCGAATGAAGATCCGCAACAGAAGCGTGCCCAAGCTGGCGATGATGCTGGCTCTGCTCGTCACCGGAACGGTCCTCGCTCAGCCCCTCTCGGCCGATGAAGTGCTGGAACGGGTAACGGCCCAGGCGGAGTCGCTCGAAGACGCCAGCTTCCTCCTGACGGGAGAGCTGATCGATCCGGATGGAACCACGATCAACCTCGAGGTCGCCATAGAGGTGATCCCCGGCGAGGAGGTGGCCAGGGCTACCTTCTATCAGCCGGACGCGCTGGCCGACAACGTGATCGTCTTCGAGGACGATACGGTCAAGAACTACCTGTTCCTGACCAATCAGGTGACGCTGTTCGATGCCAACGATCCTGACGCCCTGGGCGGGCTGCTAACGGGGCAGGCGGGCGAAGACGAGGGCTTCGAGTTCACTCTCGACCTCGACGCCCTGTTCGCCGGCTGGGAAGCGAGCCTGGAGAGTTACGAAGGCGGTGTCTATCGGCTGCGGATGGACAACAATTCTGAAGGCGCGGCCATAGACCACGCCTTCGTCAACGTACCGGAAGAGAGTTGGATACCGGCGTCGGTCACGTTGGTAGCTCCCGAAGACCGCGTTCTCGCCGAACTGTTCGTCGAGGAGTTCGAGCGTGACCAGGGTCTTTCGGCCGAGGACGTGACCTACCTGCCCGAAGACGCCGAGGTGATCGACGAGCGCAACTAGGTAGTGGTAACCCTCTCCTCGTCACCCAGCCTGCCGAATAGGCCCAGGCAGATGAGTCCAGCTATCCCCACCAGGGTGTAGATGATGCGGGCGCCCGCCGAGTCCTGGCCTCCGAAGATCGCGGCGACCAGATCGAATTGGAAGAGGCCGACGAGCCCCCAGTTGATGGCCCCGATGATTATCAGGGCGAGCGAGATCGAGTAGAGCGTCTTCATCCCTTGCTCCCTTCGTGACTCCGTTGCCTTCTCCCAGCGAGAGGGTCGAGTGAGCCATTGTGGAGCGAAGGACCAATTCTGCACACGGTCGGGGCACCAAATTCCCCGATAGCGTTCGGTAGCTTCAGCCAACCATATCTTCGGGCACCACCAGGCGATCGAACTCCTCACCTGTCAGGTAACCGAGGTCGATCGCGGCCTGCCGCAAGGTCGTTCCGTTGCGGTGGGCACTCTGGGCGATCTCAGCCGCCTTGTAGTAGCCGATGTGGGTGTTCAGGGCCGTCACCAGCATCAGAGAGTTGTCGAGGTGCGACCGTATCCGCCCCTCGTTGGCTTCGATGCCTACGACGCACTTCTCGCGGAACGAGGTCATCGCGTCGGAGAGCAGCCGCGCGGAGTGGAGCAGGTTCTGGATCATCACCGGCTTGAAGACGTTCAGTTGCAGGTGACCATGCGTTCCCGCCACCGACACGGCCGTGTCGTTGCCGATGACCTGAGCGCAGACCATAGTCAAGGCTTCGGCCTGAGTCGGGTTCACCTTGCCCGGCATTATCGACGAGCCCGGCTCGTTCTCGGGCAGGCGCAACTCGCCGATGCCGCAGCGGGGACCCGATCCGAGCAGACGGATGTTGTTGCCGATGGCGAAGAGCGCGACAGCGAGCCTCTTGAGGGCGCCCGACGCCTCCACCACCGCGTCGTGGGCCGAAAGCGCTTCGAACTTGTTGGGCGCGGTGACGAACGGATGGCCGGTGTACTCGGCGATCTTCGCGGCCACCCGTTCGGCGAAGCCCTTCGGAGTATTGAGCCCGGTGCCCACTGCCGTGCCGCCCAGGGCGAGCTCGGCCAGGTGCGGCAGGGCGTTCTCGATGGCCTCGATACTGTTGCCTACCTGCGCGGCGTAGCCGGAGAACTCCTGCCCCAGGGTGAGCGGGGTGGCGTCCATCAGATGCGTGCGGCCGATCTTCACGACAGCCGCGAACTCCTGCGCCTTGCGCTCGAGTACCTCGTGCAGGGCACGGGCGCTGGGGAGGACATGTTCGACCAGCGCCTCGTATCCGGCGATGTGCATCGCCGTGGGGAAGGTGTCGTTCGACGATTGCGACTTGTTGACGTCGTCGTTCGGGTGGACCGGCGTCTTCGAGCCCAGCTGGCCGCCGGAGATCTCTATGGCCCGATTGGCGATCACCTCGTTGACGTTCATGTTCGACTGGGTGCCCGAGCCGGTCTGCCAAACGACCAGCGGGAAGTGCTCATCGAGCTCTCCGGCGAGGATCTCGTCGCAAACCCGGCCGATCAGCTCCGCCTTCTCACGCGGGAAGTCGGTCAGGTCAGCGTTTACGGCCGCCGCAGCCTTCTTGAGGACGGCGAAGGCTCTGATGACCTCGATCGGCATCCTCTGCCCGCCGATCCGGAAGTTCTCGAGCGACCGCTGGGTTTGTGCCCCCCAATAGCGGTCCGCCGCGACCTTCACCTCACCCAGGGTGTCCTTCTCGATCCTGTACTGCCGGTCTGTGGCCTCGTCGACTTGGCTCGAACCTGCCATGAGTCCAGTCTAGCGCACGGTTCCGTCGCGCATCGGGCGCTGGCGCCGCTTCCTCGGGCGCCCCGCTACTGCTGTCTCCTGGATCGGCTCAGCCATCCGGCCTCGGCCGAGGCTTCCTCCTCCAGGAGCCGCCGGCGGGCCACGAGCAGGCCGCTTCGGCCCAGGTAGCCGACCAGCTTGCGGGGGTTGCCCCGCTCCACCACCGGCAGGCGGCCGACGTCGTAGTGCAGCATCTTCACGCTCGCCTCGTGCAGGCTCTCGTCAGGGTAGGCGACGATGAGGTCTTCGTTCCCGGCATCGAGTACGGTCTCGTGCGGCTCGGGTCGTTCCGCCGAACGGAGCAGGTCGCTGCGGGTGATCATCCCTACGAGGTCGCCCCGCTCGTCAAGGATGGGCAGACCGTGGTGGCGTATGAGCACCGGATCGTTCTCGCGGAGGCGCCTCACGAACTCCTCCATCGGCATGTCGGCCGGGATGGTCGCGGGATCGGGGTCCATCACCTGGGCGACGGTGAGGCGCTGGAGCACGTCGGCCTCGTAGTCGCCCTGCACCTTGAGGCCGCGGCGCTTGAGCTTCTCGGTCATGATCGTGGTGCCCAAGAAACGCACGGCTATCAGGTCGGCGATGACGCCAACCACCATCAGCGGCAGGATCGCGTTGTAGTCACGGGTGATCTCGAACGCGAAGAGGATGAAGGTGAAGGCGGCCCGAGAGGCGGCGCCGAAGACGGCGCCCATGGCTGCGAGCGCGAAGGCGCCAGGCGAGAGGTCGGCGGTCGGTACGAGGGCGTTGCCGAGGTGGGCGAAAAGGGCGCCCATCGCGGCGCTGGCCATGAACATGGGCGCCAGCAGGCCGCCGGAGGTACCGGAACCGAGCGACACCAGGAGCGCCAGCGACTTGAGGACCATTATCCCGAGCAGGCCAGCAAGCACCAGTTGATCGTTGAGGATCGCGGTGATGGTCTCGTACCCCACGCCCAGTACCCGCGGGTCGAGCAGGCCGATGAGACCGAGCCCGAGGCCGCCGATGGCCGGCAGCAGGATGCGGTTGACGGGCAGCCTTTCGAAGGCGTCCTCTACCAGGTAGAGGAGTCTGGTGAAAGCGATGGCGGCGCCGCCGCAGAGGAGGCCCAGCAACAGGTACCAGGGCAGGGCGCCGGGCACCCCGAACTCGGTTGGCGCCATGACGAACAACGGTCCCCGGCCCAGCAGCACGAAGTGAACGCTGGTGGCCAACGTCGAGGCGATGACCAGGGGGATGAACGAGCGCGACTTGAACTCGAAGAGCAGCAGTTCGATCGCCAGGATCACTCCTGCGATCGGGGTGCTGAAGGTAGCAGCCATGCCGGCCGCGGCGCCGCAGGCGAGCAGCACCTTGCGTTCGACCGGCGTGGTCCTGATGACCTGACCGATGAGAGAACCGAGGGCGCCGCCGGTCTGGATGATCGGCCCCTCGGCCCCGAACGGTCCACCGGTGCCGATCGCGATCGCTGTAGCGACAGGCTTGTAGACGGCGACCTTCGGATCTATACGGCTACGGTTGGTGAGGACGGCCTCCATCGCCTCCGGGATGCCGTGGCCGGCGATCTTCGGGGTGCCGTAGCGGGCCATGAGGCCTATGGCCAGACCACCGAGCGCCGGGATGAGGATCACCCAGGCGCCCACCTCCTCGAGGGTTATCGGGCTCAGAACGAACGAGAACTCCTGGAAGAAGACCAGGTTGGTTATCAACGCGATCAGCTGCAGGAGCAGGTAGGCGACGAAACCGGCGGCGATGCCCACGACGGCGGCTAGGATGGAGATGTAGATGAGTCGGAAGTTGGCGCTGTCCCCCGACTGGGAGATCGGTGTGTGGGTGTGGTTGCCGGTCGGGTAGAGCATCGGTGCCTCCACGGAAACGCATGACGGCCCTGCCCGAGTAGGGCCGTCGCGACGAACGATTTTCACGGGTCAGCGTCGGGCGTTCCGGATAGTCGGTCACACCCTACGCCGCGGTCCGCGACAGTATAGCCGAGCCGGAGGCCGACCGATCCCCGGACGGCGCTACGGCCGCAGGAGGAACTCCAGCGCGTTGCCGAGGCCGTTGCGCCAGTTCGTCCAGTTGTGGCCGGCATGCCTCTCGCGATACTCGTGATCGGCTGCCTTTCCGGCGAGCTCCCGGTGCACCTCGCGATTCACGTCGGTAAGCCACTCGATCGTGCCCACCTCGCTGTACCAGCGCAGTGGCAACGACTTCCGGCCTTTCAACTGCCCGAGCACCCACGACTCATCCGAACCGTAGAAATCGCGATCCCCGGGAGTGCCCAGGAAGGCGCCCGAGAAGGTAGCCAGCCCGGAGAACCGTTCGGGGTGGAGCAGGGCCATCGTGGCGCTGACGAGGCCCCCGAGCGAGGCTCCCATCAGCAGCGGCTCGCCTCGCATCGGGTACCTCGCCTCGAGGAAGGGGAGGAGTTCCTCCAGAGTGAAGGCTCTATACTCCTCGTTGAACCCGTACTCCGCGCTCCGGTCTGCCGGCTCCACGAAGGCGAGTCGGCCCGGCCGCGCCTTCCCTTGGGCCAGGAGCGCCTCGAGCACCCTCGGCAGACCAGCCAAACGCAGGAAAGCAGTGCCGTCGTGGACGATCACGAGGGGCATGCCGGCATCCTCGTGGCCGTGCGGGGTGTAGACGGTCATGCGCCGCACGCCGCCGAGGCGAACGCTTTCGAGCCGGTGCCGGTCCAACCGGCCCGAAGCGATCTCTTCCGGCAGGTCCGCATATTCGCTGGACCGGTACTCAGGACCTACGATGGCGCTGACCTCCGGGTACCAGGGGTTCGCGGCCCGCAGGTCGTTGCCGGGGTCGGCCCGCATCCGTCCTTCACCGTCGATGAAGGCGTACTCGAAGTAGACGTCATCGGGTAGCCGGATACGGAAGCTCTTCACCCTGCTGGAGTCGACCGGGTGCGGGGAGCGATCCATGTCCGTGTTGTCCGAAACGACGTGGGTCGCCCAGTTGGGGATGTTTATCTCGGCCTGCACGGGCAGAGTTTACCTTCGCTCCTCCCGTCGCCGGGCAGTGGGAGGCGCCTTAGACCCCTGGTAGACTCCGGCATGGTTCATCCCTTCGATGCCCTCAGCGAGGAGATGCTTCGCTCACGCCCCTCGGTGAAGTGGCGTCACTACCCGGAAGACGTGCTCCCCTGCTGGGTAGCGGACATGGACTTCCAACCGGCGGAGCCGATCCGTCGCGCCATCGCGGAATACGCTCGCGCGGGGGACCTCGGCTACCCGCCCAAGGCGGGCCTCGCGGGACTCTTCGACGCCGTCCGCGGCAGGCTCTCGAACCGGTTCGGAATCGAGGTGGGGCCGGACGACCTGATGATGATGCCTGGCATAATCCCGGGGCTCTACCTCGCGGTTCGCACTCTCGCCGGCCGCGGCGAGGGGGTCGTCATCCAGCCGCCGGTCTACCCGCCCTTCATGGCGGCGGTCACGAACAGCGGACGGAAGGCCGTCTACAACCCTATGCGGTTGGGCGGCAACGGCTGGGAGTTCGACTTCGACGGCCTCGAACGTTCGATCACGCCCTCCACCAGGCTGCTCATGCTGTGCAACCCCCAGAACCCGACCGGCCGGGTGTTCAGCCGAGCCGAGCTGGAGCGCCTCGGCGACATCGTGCTGCGCAACCGGCTCTGGGTGGTTACCGATGAACTGCACGCCGACCTCACCCTCGATGGGCGGTTCACACCGTTCGCGTCGCTGGGCGAGCAGGTCGCCCGGAGGACGTTGACCCTCTACGGTCCCACCAAGGCGTTCAACATCGCCGGCCTGAAGATCGGCTTCGCCTTCAGCACCAACCAGGAGCTGATGGAGACGGTAAGGATGGCGGCTACCGGCCTGGTGGTACCGGGGAACGCAGTCGCCCAGGCTGCGACAATCGCCGCCTACGGCGAGGGGGACGAGTGGCTCGGGCAGACCCTCGACTACCTGCGCAGCAACCGGCAGTTCCTGATCGAGTTCGTGGAGCGCGAGCTTCCGGGCGTGTCGCTGCACGCTCCGCAAGGAACCTACCTGGGCTGGCTCGACTTCAGGGAAGCGGATCTCGGTGAGCCCGCGGCCCGGTTCCTGCTGGAGAAGGCGAAGGTAGGGCTCAACTCGGGCAGCGATTTCGGGCCCGGCGATGGCACTCCCGACCTCGAAGGGTTCGCCCGGCTGAACTTCGCCACCTCGCGAGCGATCCTGACCAGGGTGCTGGAGCGGATCGGAACGGCCCTGACCGCCAGATGAGCTTCGAACCCCTCCCGCCCGCCCTGGCCCAATGCCGCTCCTGCGCACGACTGGTCGAGCACCGCGAGCAGGTCGCCCGCGAGAAACGACGCTCCTACCGCGACCAGGAGTATTGGGGGCGACCCGTCCCCGGCTTCGGCGACCCCTCAGCGCGGATCGTGCTGCTGGGCCTCGCTCCCGGCGCTCACGGCTCGAACCGGACGGGGAGGATGTTCACCGGAGACGCCTCGGGCGACTTCCTCTACCCGGCCCTCCACCGTGCCGGCTTGGCCAACAGGCCAACAGCCGTCTCGTCCCAGGATGGACTCGCCCTCTCGGACGTCTGGATCACCTCGGCCGCCCGCTGCGTACCGCCGGGCAACAAGCCGCTGCGGGAGGAGCTCGTCAACTGCCGCCGCTGGCTCGCGCACGACCTCGCGGGACTCCGTAACGCCCGCCTCGTGGTCGCGCTGGGCAGCATCGGTCACGACAGTTACCTGGAGTACCTCAAGGGGAACGGCGCGCGGTTGGTCAAGCGCGACTACCCGTTCGGCCACGGCCGCCTGCACCGGCTCGAGGAGGTCGGCGGCCTGCCGCTCCTCGACAGCTTCCACCCGAGCTTCCAGAACACCAACACCGGCCGGCTCACCGCACAGATGTTCGACGAGCTACTTGCGCAAGCGCGACGGTTGGTGGAGGCGGAGCCGGGATGAGCCTGACCCGGCGACCGACGTCGCTCGTCCGGTCGGATGCTTAGGACACTCAATCTGGGCAAAGACCTGGAGAAGGCGGTTTCCTCGGGCCATCCCTGGGTCTACCGCGACTCGCTTCCCCGCCACTCCGCAACGACGGGCGAGTGGTTGAGGGTGGAAGCCGGCAAGGCGTCGGCCTACGGCCTCTACGACGAGGAGGGCGCCATAGCCGTGCGCATCTTCAGCAGCGAGGGCCTGCCCGACAAGCGGTGGTTCGCCGAGCGCGTCGAGGAGGCGCTCGAGCTGCGGTCGGATCTGATCGGATCGGGCACCGACGCCTACCGGCTCGTCTACGGCGAAGGTGACGGCCTGCCAGGAGTCGTGGTCGACCGCTACGGCCGCTACGCCGTCGCCAAGGCCTACTCGCCAGGGGTCAGGAGCATCCTCTCCCCCATCGTGAAGGCGCTGGCCTCGGCGATCGACCTGCGCGGTGTGAGCGAGCGGAGCGCGGCCGGCCTGGAACCCCTCTACGGTCAGCTGCCTCCGCCCGAGCTGACGGTCGAGGAGAACGGTCTTCGCCTACTGGCGAACCTGTACGAGGGGCAGAAAACGGGACTCTTCCTCGACCAGCGCGACAACAGGGCTACTGTCCGAGGTTTCGCGGGAGGACGAAGCGTCCTGAACCTCTTCTCCTACAACGGTGGCTTCAGCGTCTCGGCCCTCGCCGGAGGCGCCACCTCCGTCGTCTCGGTCGACATGTCCGAACCGGCGCTCGAGGACGCCAGACGGACGGTGCGACTGAACGGCTTCGACCAAGCCCGCCACGAGACGGTCACGGCCGACGTCTTCGAGTACCTGGCGAGCGGCTCGACCGACCGGTACGGGTTGGTTGTGTGCGACCCTCCTTCTCTGGCGCACGCGAAGCGAAGCCGGCATGCCGCCTTGCGCGCCTACCGCAAGCTGAATCGGGGTGCGTTCTCCAGGGTCGAGCCGGGAGGACTCCTGGCGACCTCGTCGTGCACCGCTCAGGTTTCCCCCGAGGAGTTCCGACGGGTAGTCGCCGAGGCTGCTGCCGAAGCGGGTCTGAGGGCTCAGATCGTCCACGAGGCGGGACAACCTCTCGACCATCCGGTGCCAGCACACTTCCCCGAGGGTCGCTACCTCAAGTTCCTGGTGTTGCGCGTGCTCGAACCTGCCTGAGCCCGGCTACTTCCGGGCGGGCCTCCCGCGATCGGCGCGTCCGCCGGTTCAATCCTCGAGCAGCCGCGCTTCCAACCAGTCCCCGATCCGCTCGCGGATGCGCTCCTGCTCCAGGTCGTTGAGGAGTTCGTGCATGCCGCCGGCGACGAGTTCGAAGGTCACGTCGGTGGAGCCTGCCCGCCTCGCCAGTTCACCGCTCGCCGCAGGGTCCGCGATCCGGTCCTCGCTGCCGTGGAGCAGCAGCAACGGCACCTCCAGCCGGGCAGCATGTTCGATGGCGGCGGAGCCCCGGAAGAGCTCGAGCACGGTGCCTGCCGACGCCTTGCCGTGGAAGACCAGCGGATCGTTGCGGTAAGCCTCGATCTCGGTGGGCAGCCGCGATAGCTTGCTGGCATCTACCCTGTCAACTCCCAGGCGGGGGAAGTA
The DNA here is from genome assembly GCA_036381595.1 of Trueperaceae bacterium. Lineage (NCBI taxonomy): Bacteria > Thermotogati > Deinococcota > Deinococci > Trueperales > Trueperaceae > Trueperaceae bacterium. Next base: position 56,888 of record DASVCN010000024.1, read on the forward strand.
CCGCGCGAGCGCACGGACGATCCTCAACCGACCCGGCGAAACGGGTTCGCCGTGACGGAGGTAGGGCGCGCTCAACACGAGTGCGTCTGTCAGCCGTGGTCGACGCTCCAGCAACAGGGCCGACACCGCTCCCCCAACGCTGTGTCCCACCAGCCCACAACGCAACTCCGGCAGCTCCTTCCGAACGCTCTCGACGTACGAGCCCAGATCATCGACCAGCAGGCCCAGATCGCCGACTTCCCCTTTCCTTCCACCGCTCTTGCCGTGGCCGGCGAAATCGAGCGCTCGTACCGCCATCCCGCGGCCGCTCAGCTCGATGGCCAGCTCATCGTAGCGACCCGCGTGCTCGCCGTAGCCGTGAGCTACGACGACGAGCGCTCGAGGCGCGCCTTCCGGGTTCCAGCTGAGGGTATGGAGGGTGGTGCCGCCCGTCCCCTTGAACGAGCCGCTCCTGCGCCGGTTCACTGGCTGTCGAGCTCGATCAGTTCGAAGGTTACGTCCTCGAGCACCGGATTGGCCAGCGTCTTGCGCGCCACCTCGTCGAGCTGCTTCTCGAGTGCCTCACGTTCGCCGCTCAGCTTCATCTCGATGCGCTTCCCCACTCGCAGGTCGCTGATGTTGTCGTGGCCCAGCCGCTTGAGGGTCGTCTCGACGGTACGTCCTTGGGGGTCGAGGATCGACCGCTTGAGCATCACTTCGACGACGGCACGGTACTCAGGCATCGATCTCCTCGTGCGCCCCGCCCCCTTCGACCCGGCGCAGCACTTCCTCGTAGGCTTCTTCGACACGCCCGAGGTCACGTCGGAAGCGGTCCTTGTCCAACTTCTCGCCCGTCCGAGCGTCCCAGAGACGACAGGTGTCGGGGCTTATCTCGTCGGCCAACACCAGCTCTCCGTCGGGTGTGCGGCCGAACTCCATCTTGAAATCGACCAGGTCGAGGTCCCGGTCCATCAAGAAGTGGCCGAGCGCCTCGTTCACTTCGATCGCCAGTTCGAACATGCGCGTAAGGTCGTCCTCACTGGCGAAACCTAGGGCGACGGCGGTTGCGTCGTTCATCGGTGGGTCGCCCAGTTCGTCCGATTTGTAGCACCACTCGATAACCGTCGGATCGAGTTCTAGCCCCTCGTCGACCCCGTAGCGCTTCGCGAACGAGCCGGCGGTGCGGTTCCTGACGATCACTTCGACCGGGACTATCTCGACCGCCCGCACCAGCTGCTCCCGTTCGCTCAGCTTGCCGACGAGGTGAGTCGGCACGCCGTGCTGGGCCAACATCGCGAACAAGCGGCACGAGATGGCGTTGTTGATGATCCCTTTGCGTGCGATCGTGCCACGTTTCTGAGCATTGAAGGCGGTGGCGTCATCCTTGTACTCGACGATGAAGAGTTCCGGGTCGGCCGTCTCCCAGACCTTCTTCGCCTTGCCCTCGTACTTGAGGCGCGTCCGATCGGGTGGCTTCTCCACGAGCGGACTATAGCAAGGCGGGCAGAGGACCTGTCGCGGGCCTCCGGGCGGCGCCGGTCCCGGCTTCTCGGCTAGAGGCCGAACCGACCGTAGATATCGTCTACGTGCCGTAGATACCAGGCCGGATCGAAGGCGGCGGCGAGCTCCTGGGCGCTGAGCGGGTTGTCGGGGTCTCGGGCCAACAGCTCGCGGAGGTGGGTCCCCTCCTCCCAGCTGCGCAGGCTGTTCCTCTGGACGATCTCGTACGCCTGCTCGCGCATCATCCCGTGTTCCACCAGCATGTGAAGCACCCGTTGGGAGTAGACGAGTCCGTTGAGCGCCTCGAGGTTGCGCCGCATCGCCTCGGGGTAGACGACCAGGTCCGTCACGACCCGAGTCGTCCGGCGAGCAGCGTAGCTGGCCAGGGTGGTCGAATCCGGAAGGATCACCCGTTCTACCGAGGAGTGGGAGATGTCCCGCTCGTGCCACAGGACGACGTTCTCGAGGGCCGCCTGCAGGTTGGAGCGCAGAAGTCGGGCGATCCCGCTGATGTTCTCCGTTGCGATCGGGTTCTTCTTGTGCGGCATGCTCGACGAGCCGGTCTGGCCCCGCGCGAACCCCTCCTGAGCCTCACGCACTTCGGTTCGCTGCAGGTGGCGGATCTCCACGGCGATGCGTTCCAGCGTGGTGCCCAGGATGGCGAGTGATGACATCAGCTGCGCGTGCCGGTCCCGGGCCACGGTCTGGTTGGTGATGGCGTCGGATTGTAGGCCGAGGCCCTTCGACACATGCGCTTCGATGCTGGGGGGTACGTGCGCGTAGGTGCCCACCGACCCCGATACCATCGCCACCGAGACCCCGTCGCGTGCCGCTTCCAGCCGTAGCAGGTCGCGACCGAGGGCGGCGTAGAAGTTGAGGAATTTGAGACCGAACGTCATCGGTTCGGCGTGGATGCCGTGGGTCCGGCCGATGACGGGGGTGTGCCTGTGTTCGACGGCTCGCTCGCGCACGACCTCGCGGAGTGCTTCGACATCGGCGATTACCAGGCTCATGGCATCGCGCAGCAGCAAGTTCTGGGCGGTGTCCACGACGTCGGTAGAGGTGAGGCCCAGGTGGATGAAGCGCGCCTCTTCCCCAGCCCTCTCGGTGAGTGCGCGGGTGAAGGCGACGATGTCGTGCCGGGTAGTCTTCTCGATCTCGGCGACGCGCCTGGCGAACTCCTCGTCCAGGGGGTGGTCCTCCAGCCTCTGCCTGATCCGCTCGGCGGTTCCGGCGGGCACCTCCCCCAACTCCTCCCACGCCTCGGTGGCCGCCAGTTCGACCGCCAACCAGGTTCGGTAACGATTCGCCTCGCTCCAGAGGCTGGTCATCTCGGGGGTGGCGTAGCGTTCGATCACGCGTGGACGCTATCACGGCTCGCGGCACTAGAATCGAGGAACGACAGCCGATCGCGCATCCGTTCACCGGGAGACGACCATGGCGCCTGACCGCCTACTGACTTCCCTACTGGCCTTCGCAGCTCTCCTGGCCGCGCTGGCCGTCTATGCCCTCGATCGACCCGAGACGGTGCTGATCGGCGCCTTGACGATGATCGTGCCGACGCTGCCGACGCTGGAGCTGCCTCTATCAGGTGTCCTTCCCTCTGCCCTCCATGCCTTCGGATTGGCGCTCCTGGCCCGGCTGCTACGTCCCGGACTCGCGCCCTATGCCGCGGCACTCTCCGCAACAGTGGTCGCACTCTTGCTGGAGTCGGCTCAGCTGCTCGGCCCTCCAGGACTCGCACCCGGCCGAACTCCGCTCAGCGGCACTTTCGATCCCGCCGACCTGCTGATGTGCCTCGTGGGCGGAAGCGCCGCCTTCGTGGCCCTCTACCTCACGAGCTGGCGATCGCCTTCCGAGCGGCACCGGCGAACGGCGATGGAACCAGTCCGGTGGTTGCCTCTCATCGTCGCAGCGACCGCCAGCAGTGTCGCCACCACTCCGACGGGACTTCCGCCCGGCTGGCTGTCGGCCGATCTCACCCGACTCTGCCCGGGAAGTCCGACCCTCCTCTCCTGGAGCACCTCGGCCCAGCACGAGCTCTTCCTCGTAGCCTCGGACCCGGCGGCGATCACACCTGGTTTCGAACGTCTCCCCGTGGAACCGAGCGGAGAGCTGCAGGTCGCGATCCATGGCGATGTCGAATTCCAGCTCCAGGGGCCGCACGGACTGCCTCCCGGGGGCGAGTCGGAGCATTCGTACGCGTTCACCGCTAGCGTCCGGTCGATACCGACAGGAGGTGAAGACCTTGTTCTCTACGCAGAAGCAGGGTGTGCCGGCGGACGTATCACGTGGGATCCGGTTCTGGTTTCGGCCCTGGAACATGACGACCACACGGTGGTCTCCGGTGTCAGCAGCATGGATCCCGGGTTCGGCGAGCCCGTCCCTGGGGATCTGGTCGTCGGGCACGCACTCATCGAACAGCGACTGGCGCCTTCCTCCTCCACGGCTGTATTCGACGGGACTCCACTGGTCGGGGCATGGAGCATAGTTCCCTCCCAACCGCTGGGCGACGGCTACTGCCCTCTGGAAAGCGCCTCGCAGATGCCGGTCGCAGCGATCCGAGTCCATTACGTTTGCCCTGGTGGCACAGGCGCTCAACAGTTGCGGCAGTAATCCTCTTCCCAACGAGTGCATCCCGACGAGGACGAACCCGTATACCTTCGAGCGCTGTCTACCACCAGTGGAGCCCCTACCTCACGTCGATCACCTGGGCACGGGTCACGCGCAGCAGCTCCTGAGGCGCGACCGCGAATACGGCGTCGGGTCTTCCGGCGGCAGCCCAGATCAGTTCGAATCCGAGCAGGTCGCGGTCGAGGTAGATCTTCAGCGAGTCGTCGTGCCCCAGTGGTGGCACTCCGCCCACGGCGAAGCCGGTCCGTTCGCGTACCGACTTCGCATCAGCCATCTCGAGTCGCTCACCCAGTTGCTCGCCAACCTTTCCGAGGTCGACTCTGTTGGCGCCGCTGACCACGATCAACAGCTGTTCTAGGCTGCCAGCAGAGCGGAACACGAGCGACTTGGCGATCTGCGCCACTTCGCAACCCACCGCTCTGGCGGCGTCCTCGGCCGTCCGCGTGGAGTCGGGGAAGCTCTGCAGCTCGACTTCCAGGCCGTGTTCTTCGAGCGCGTTCTGCACTCGATCCAGGCTCCGGCTCGGCTTGGCCATCCGCACCTCCGAATGGCACACGGTAACACTCGACGCTACAGCTCCGGCAGCAACCACCGCTCTCCCGTACGAGGAGGGTTTCTCTCGTCCTGGACAAGCAAAGTTAGTTCACCATGCGTTGCGGCGGGTGGGCCGCGGATGGTACACTTCCACGTTGGTCGACGGGACGCTGGTGCGGCCCGCCCGCGGCAACACCGGCAGTTGGTGACGGCGTGAACCTCACCCTCACTCTGCCGCCAGGTTGTCTGACGACGACAGCTCGGAGGCCCCCAGAGGCAGACCCGGGTGCGTCGCCGCCAGCCTCCGGGGAGGAACGCTTTTGAACGAGGGTCAAGTCGTCCCGGTCCAGATCACGGACGAGATCAAGACGAGCTTCATCAACTACGCCATGTCGGTCATCGTCGACCGGGCGCTTCCTGATGTTCGCGACGGCCTCAAGCCGGTGCAGCGGCGCATCCTCTACGCCATGCAGCAGGAGGGTCTCGCCTCCAATCGCAAGCACTCGAAGAGCGCCGGCGTCGTGGGTGAGGTCATCAAGAAGTACCACCCGCACGGTGACAGTGCGATCTACGACGCCATGGTGCGCATGGCCCAGAGCTGGAACGTGCGCTACCCGCTCGTGGACGGCCAGGGGAACTTCGGATCGATCGACGGGGACCCAGCCGCTGCCTACAGGTATACGGAAGCCCGCATGACGCCGGTAGCCGAAGCGATGCTGGCCGATATCGAGAAGGAGACCGTCGACTTCAAGGACAACTTCGACGGCACCACCGTCGAACCGGAGATCCTCCCGGCTGCCGTGCCCAACATGCTCGTCAACGGCGCCTCGGGCATCGCCGTGGGCATGGCTACGAACATGCCGCCACACAATCTGAACGAAGTGGTCGACGCGCTCCTGGCGATGATCGACGACCGGGACATAGGCGTCGACGGCTTGATGAAGCACATCAGCGGGCCGGACTTCCCGACCGGCGGCGTGATCAGCCGCGAGGGGATCCGCCAGGCGTACGAAACCGGTCGCGGTTCGATCAGGGTTCGCGGACGAGTACGCATCGAGGAGCGCAACAACCGCACCTCGATCGTCGTGACCGAGATCCCCTATCAGGTCAACAAGACCTCGCTCATCCAGACTACGGCCAGCCTGGTGCGCAGCAAGAAGATCGAGGACATCTCCGCGCTGCGGGACGAGTCGGACCGCCAGGGCATGCGGATCGTCTTCGAACTCAAACGCGGCTCGATCCCGGAACTCGTCCTCAACCAGCTCTACAAGTACACCCAGCTGCAATCGTCGTTCGCGGTCAACAACGTCTGCATCGTGGGACGCTCGCCCCGGCTGCTCTCCCTTCGCGAGACCCTCTCCTACTATCTCGACCACCGTGCCGACGTGGTACGGCGCCGTACCGAGTTCGAACTGCGGAAGGCTCTCGAGCGCGCCCACATCCTCGAGGGTTACCTCATCGCGCTCGACCGGCTCGATGAAGTCATCGCCCTGATCCGCGCCTCGGCCGACGGCCCCACCGCCAGGACCGGTCTCATGAGCGAGTTCGGGTTGAGCGAGGCCCAGGCGCAGGCGGTCCTCGACATGCGCCTCCAGCGCCTCACCGGTCTCGAGCGTGAGAAGCTCCAGCAGGAATACCGCGAACTGCAGGAGGAGATCGCCCGGCTGCGCACCATCCTCGGTGACGAAGCTGAGCTCTGGAAGGTCATCAAGGGTGAGCTGAAGGACGTCAAGAAGCAGTTCGGCGACGAGCGTCGTACCCAGATCGTCGAGCTGACCGACGACATAGGCAAGGAAGACCTGATCGCCGAGGAGCAGATGGTCGTCACCTTGACGCGCGGCGGCTACATCAAGCGAACAGCTCTCTCCGCGTACCGGGCCCAGGCGCGTGGGGGCCGCGGGGCCACCGCACAGAAGGCCAAGGACGACGACATCAACTCGATGCTCCTGGTGGGCAGCACCCACGACTACCTGCTCTTCTTCACCGATCGCGGCCGCGTCTATCGGGAGAAGATCTACGATCTGCCCGAGGCCGACCGCGCGGCGCGGGGATCGCACGTGCGCAACCTGCTGCCGCTCGAGAACGACGAAGCGGTTCAGACGGTGCTCTCTCTGCGTGACATGGACGCCGACGGCTACTTCGTGTTCGCGACTCGTCGTGGCCTGATCAAGCGCACCGCCATCCGCGACTACTCGAACATCAACTCCGCCGGCCTCATCGCCATCAACCTTCTCGACGGGGACGAACTCGTCGCCGTTCGCATCACCGACGGCAACGCCGACATAGTCCTCGCGACCGAGGGTGGCCAGGCGATCCGCTTCGAGGAGTCGCAGGTACGCGACACCGGCCGCGCCACTCAGGGCGTCAACGGTGTGCGCCTCAAGGGCGACGACATCGTCGTCAGCCTCGCCGTTATCGGCGAGGAGCACAAGGAATCGGCGGAGCTTCTCGCGGTGTCAGAGCGGGGCTTCGGCAAGCGCACCCTGCTCTCCGAATACCCGGTACAAGGCCGGGGCGGGCAAGGCGTGATCACCCTCAAGGTGACCCCCCGGACCGGCACGCTGGTTGGCCTAAACTGCGTGCTGGGCGACGAGGATCTCCTGCTCCTCTCCGAACGCGGCGTCCTCATCCGCACCAAGGTCGAGCAGGTGAGCTCCTACGGCCGCTCCTCGCAGGGGGTGACCATCATGCGGTTGGACGATGGCGACAGGGTGGTCTCGGCTATGGTCATGGTCGCTGAAGAGAACCTCGAGAAGGTCGCGGAAGAGAAGGAAGCGGCCGAACGGAAAGACCTGAACTAGACATCAGACATACCGAGTTCCGAGGGCCGCCCTCCCAGCGGGGGCGGCCCTCTCGATTCCGGATCGAGTCGGCCCCTGGAACCGGCGACCGGCGAGGGGGTCCGTGCGATAGTTACGTCGTGAGTCGCCCAGCGGTTATCCTCGACTGCGACCCGGGACACGACGACGCCATCGCCATCATGGCCGCAGCCCGCTACTGCGAACTGCTCGGCATTACGACGGTCAACGGCAACGTCGACCTGGAGCGCACCACCCGCAACGCCCTCATCACCTGCCAGGTTGCCGGGATCGACGTACCGGTGCACGCCGGAGCCGCCAGACCCCTGGTTGCCGAACCGCACCACGCCCAGTTCATACATGGCGACAGCGGGCTCGACGGACCGGTGCTCCCGCAACTGGAGCGCTCGAGCGCCAGCGGCGACGCAGTTCGCTTCATCATCGATACCGTTCGAGCGCGCGACGACGTCTGGCTGGTGGCCGTCGGTCCGCTCACCAACGTCGCGCTGGCGCTGCGGCAGGCACCGGACATCGCCGAACGGCTGGCGGGCATTTCGATCATGGGCGGGGGGATAAGCTTCGGGAACGTCACGCCGACAGCTGAATTCAACATCTTCGCCGATCCGGAAGCCGCGGCCGCACTCTTCGGCGCGCCGCTGCGGCGGATCATGGCGCCACTGGACCTCACCCACCAGCTGCTGGTCGACGAGGCGATCATCGATCGATTCCGCCGGACCGCCACCCCCGCTGGGACCTTCGCCGCCGACATGCTCGACTTCTACACGCACGCCTACGCGAGAGCGTTCACCGGGAGCAAGGAGGGGGCGCTTCACGATCCCTGCGCGCTCCTGGCGGTCAGCCACCCGGAGCTGTTCGAACGCCAGGAGATGTACGTGACCGTCGAGACGCGGGGCGAGCATACCCGGGGGATGACCGTCGCCGACAGGCGCGGAGTGCGAAGCGACCTGCAACCGAATACGGAAGTCCTGACCCGTATCGACCCCGCGGTTGCGCTCGACCTGCTCGTCGAGAGCGTGAGCTGAACGGCCGGGGGCCAAGAGAACTCACGTCGCCGCCTCGCGGTAGAGTCTAGAGGTGGTTCAGTTCCACCATGTAACCAAGACCTATCCGCGGACGCACACCCACGCCCTGCGGGATCTGGACTTCCGCATCAGGAAGGGCGAGTTCGTCTACATCACCGGCCACTCCGGTGCAGGCAAGTCGACGCTCCTGTCGCTGATCCTCAGGCGCATTCTGCCCACCGAGGGCAGCGTCTACCTGCTGGGTCAGGACCTCGCCAAGCTGCGTGAATCGAAGCTTCCGTTCCTCCGCCGCAGGATGGGCATGGTCTTCCAGGACCACCGGCTTTTATCGAACCTGAGCGCCCTCGACAACCTCGTCTTCACGCTCAGGGCGACCGGCGAGCGGGGCAATCTCGAGCAGCGGGCTCTGCTCGCCCTTCGTCAGGTGTCGCTGGCTCACAAACGCAAGGCGTTCCCGATCGAGCTGTCGCTGGGCGAGCAACAGCGCGTGGCCATCGCTCGCGCCCTGGTCACGAATCCGCCCCTGCTCCTGTGCGACGAGCCTACGGGAAACCTCGACCCGGACACCTCCTGGGAGATCCTCGAGCTCTTGAACGACGTCAACATCAAGGGCACCACCGTCGTCGTCGCCACGCACTCACGCGACCTGGTCGAGAGGCTCCGCCGACGCACCATCGTCCTGCGCAACGGCGAGCTGGTTCGTGACGATGAAACCGGCGGTTACTCGCTCTAGACCGAACTACGTCGTCTGCCCCGAGTGGTTCCACCTGCAGGTGGAACGCCGCATCACCCACTCCTACCTCTCGAACGGCGGCGGCTCCGGTGGTGCGGCCTGAATCGCGGCTGGTCGCATGCGATTTCTCATCGAACCGGCGACGCCTCTCCGCTAACATCGACCGACTCCACAGCTTCACGCCCCCCGGCGCCAACGCGCCACCTTCAAGCAGAGGAATCCCGATGATCGAACTCCCCGACTCCGACGTAAAGACCAGCCGGGCAGCCGCACCACCGGCGTTGCGCCTCGAATCTCTGGCGAAGTCGTTCGGCAGTAACCGGGCGGTCCGCGGCCTCGACCTCGAGGTTCGCCAGGGCGAGTTCTACGCCCTGCTCGGACCCAATGGAGCAGGCAAGACGACTACCCTGCGGATGGTGGCGGGCCTGGTCGAGCCCGACGGCGGCGAAGCTTTCGTCCTCGGTCACAGCGTGCAGCGTGAGCCGGCGCGGGCCAAGTCGCTGTTGGCGTTCCTGCCCGATGAACCGCTGCTCTACGGTAAGTTGCGGCCGTTGGAGTATCTGGAGTTCGTTGCTGGCCTCTGGCGTGTGCCTGCCGAGGAGGCGGCTCCCCGAGCGAAGGAACTGCTCGAGTGGCTCGACCTGTGGAAGAACCGCTACGACCTGACGGAGACCTTCTCGCGTGGCATGAAGCAGAAGCTCGGCCTCGCAGGGGGACTGATCCACCGGCCCAGGCTGATGATTCTGGACGAACCGCTCACCGGGCTCGATGCGGCCGCGGCGAGGGACGTGAAAAACCTCCTGAGCGAATACGTTGCCGACGGGAACACTGTCATCCTGACCACTCACATCATGGAGATCGCAGAACGCCTGGCCCAGCGGATAGGGATCATCAGCCGCGGGCAACTGGTCGCAGAGGGTAGCCTCGATGACCTCCGCCGGGCGAGTGGCGACGACGACGGAACGCTGGAGAACGTCTTCCTGGAGCTCGTGGAGAGCAGGTGAAGCCGGGAAGCCTGCCCTGGCTGCTGCGCCATGAACTGAGGCTCACCTGGAGGGAGCTCACCTCCCGCGCCGAACCAGGTCTCCTCGTCTTCCTCTGTCTGGGCCTACTGGCACTCGTTCACGCCGGAATCTGGTACGTGCTCGGTGGATTCCTTGCATCCTTGGGAGGACCGGTGCGAGATGGAGCGGTCCAGGTAGGCGGACTGCTGTTGCTGGCTGCCATTCCCATAGCGCTCGCGGTCGCGATCAACAGGAGCGTAAGCGGGGTCTTCGAACGCGCAGACCTCGATCTGCTCGCCGCTTCCCCACTCTCGTCACGGGTGATCTTCTCGTCACGTGTTCTCGCTGTCGCCCTCCAGGTCTTCCTGCTGTTCGGGGTCGTGCTCATCCCGGTCGCCAACATCGCGGCGCTCGTCGGTGCTCCCAGACTCCTGGGACTCTACCCCACGCTGCTGGGCCTGTCGCTCGCCGGAGCGAGCCTGGGGATGCTCATCACTCTCGCCCTCGTCAGGAGCATCGGCGCCAGGCGCGCCCGAACCGTTTCACAACTGGTGGGAAGCTTCCTGGCGGCCGGTCTGTTCCTGCTCACCCAGGTACCCACGCTATTCGGCAACGACTTCGACTCCGCTCTGGCCGGTTCGGTCCAGAGGTTCGCGGGCCTCATGTCCGAGGGCGGCGCTCTAGGGCCGAACAGTCTGATCTGGTTGCCGGCCCGCGCGATCTTCTTCGACCCGCTGGCGGTGATCGTCGTGGTTTCGACCGGCATCCTCCTCATCGTCGCCAGCAGCTTCCTCCTGCACAGATCGTTCGCACACGGAGCCAGTGAGCCTACGACTTCGAGCCGACGCGTGAGGAATGGGGCCGCGTCGGTCCGTTTCAGTAACCGCACGTTCACCACGCTGCTGTTCAAGGAGTGGCGTCTCATCCTCCGTGATCCCTACCTCATCTCGCAGACCCTCGTGCAGCTCCTCTACCTCGTACCGCTGGTCTTCCTGATGTTCTCTCCCGAGGAGGCCCCTTCGATCTTCGCGAACCTGTGGCCGGCGCTGGCGGCGGGGCTTGTGGTCCTCACCGGCACCCTCGCCAGCAACCTGGTGCGCATCTGCGTTTACGGGGAGGAGGCCGACGACCTCATCGCCGCTTCTCCTACAGGCCGAGCACGGGTCGAGAGGATGAAGGTGCTCGCGGGCCTCCTGCCGGTCTGGTTCCTGGCGCTTCCCGGTGTGCTGGCTATCGCGTTCGAATCGGTGCCGCTGGCCCTGCTCACGGCACCCGTAGTCGGCGTGATGACGCTATCGGTGGCAGTGACCCGGTTGTGGAACCGGGTGGAGATCAAGCGGGCCGATCTGTTCCGGCGGAACCGGAACCAGGGCGATAAGATCGTGGCCTTCCTGGAAGGACTCATGCCGGTCGCTTGGGCGGCCGCGGTTCTCGGTCTGGGCAGCGCACAACTGTGGGGTCTCATCCCTCTCGCCATCGCCGTAGGCCTACTCGGGATCGCCTATCTGAGGGTGCGGCCACGCGCCGGTCGCTCGGCCGTCAGCTAGGCTCCTTCGCTACCGGCGCCCAGGCTGAAGAGGACATCGGTGGTCGCCAGGTAGCCTCTGTCCCGGCGCGGTCTAGAGTTGGAGCAGCGTGTAGTCCAGCCGATCCTCGGAGACGATCATCTCCAGGAACTGCAGGTTCGACAGGGCATCGATCATCGCGAAACCGTTCTCCTTGTCGATGTGGATGCCATCCTTCATCACGGTGTGGCCGTATACGCCGAAGCGGTGGCCCGCCTGACGCACGAGTTCCGGCTTGGCGTACCACCACTGCTTGGTGTCGCTGTCGTGATAGAAGAAGTCGTCGAACTGCTGCATGCCTGGAAGCGGACCCGCGTGAGCGAAGTGAACGCCATGGAAGGTCTTCTCCCGGGCGAAGCCGCGGAACCACTCCTTGAGGTCCTCGGGCAGTTCGACTCCACCCTTGGCCGGGTTGAACTCGTCATGCCGCAGCCCTCCCCTCGTCGAAAGGTCGTAACCGTGATCGAGCGCCACCTCGTCGTGGTTTCCCAGGATCACAGTCACGTTGCCGCACGAGTGGTCGACGTAGTTCTTGAACCGGTACAGCTCGCGGATCTGCGCCTTGGCCGCCCGCCTCAGATGATCTGGGTTGTCGGCGTCGAAAGGCTCCTCGCCCACCGCCTGCGCGTAGGCGCGGTCATCCTTGTAGTGCACCAGGTCGCCGATGCAGACCACCTGATACCGGCCCTCCTTGACCATCGCGGTGGGCTCGAACTGGTTGTCGCAAGCCGACGCCGCCTTCAATACTCGCCAGAGTTCGGGCCACTGCCCATGCACGTCGCCAACGGCGATGATCTTGATCACTTGGTGCTCCTGAACGCCGAAAACGCGCTCATGTGGGGGTCTCGGCCCGCCGGGTCAGCAACCCCCGGAGCCGGCCGTAGAGTTCGCGGGCCGCTTGCGGATCGGAGCCGTAGCCACCATACTCCACGAGCAGGCGGGCGGCCTCCAGGCCCTGTCCTTCGAGCTTGAGACGTTCGACCAGTCGATCGATCGCCTGTTGACCCTCCGGTTTGACCGCTTCGGTCGGGGTCGTGTCGGAGGGCTGTACTGGCTCGGAAGAGTCGGCCGCGGCGGTCCCTTGCTCCGGCAGCAACGCCAGCCCCTCCTCGGGGTCGTAGTCGGTCCAGTGACTCTCCTCGTCGCTAACGGGTGGACGGAGTCCGAAGAGTTCGGCCGCACGAGCGAACGCCGCCATGGCGCACTCCTCTGGCCCCTCGCCATCCCGAACCGGCTCGACTATCGCCGAGCGGGCGACGCCGCCGATCTCCAGCTCACAACCCACTCCTGGACCGAAACTCCGGTAGCGGAACGACCAGCCGGACACACCGACGACCTCGTCGAGTCGCTCCTTGATCGCCTCCTGCAGCAGAAGCGGTTCGAGGCGGGCGCCGCGACGGTCGGGGGCCAGTTCCTGTACCCGCCAGGTCATCTGTTGGGGGAGGAAGGGGGCCGAGAGGCGGTCCCAGGCGGTGCCGTCCATCGCGCAAGTATATCAGTGCGCGTAGATCCTCCAACACGTAAAATCCCTCCTCTACGACGTGAAGCAATCCGCGCAGAGCGCGAGAAGCTATACGGTAAGGTCTTGGGCATGGCGCAGCCCCGATCGGTCAAGCAGCGCGCGGCGGGACTTCTCCTGCTGCCCCTCCTCCTCTTCACTGCCGCGATCTCGCAACCGTTGCCGAGCCTCGAACTGGACTCGACGAGTTATGAGGTCGGCGACGAGGTGACCCTCGAAGCCAGCTCGTTGACCCCGGACGAGGAGTTCCAGCTGACCATCGTCGAGCCGGACGGAGAAGCCGTCGAGGAGACGCTCACAGCCGACTCGGAGGGACGCCTGGCCTACACCTTCCAGGTAAGAGAAGCGGGCGAGTGGAGCTTGCGACTCCAGGGCACCGACCTGAACGCCTCGATCAGCGTTGAAGTGGTTGGTGAGGGGACCGCTGAAGGCGAGGAGCGAGCCGATGCCCAGGAGAACCGGGTGGACGCGCAGGCCGAGGAGCGTCCCGGCGGCGATGAGGCACAGGCCGGAGGGCAGGCCGCCGGCCGCTCCACGGACGAGGCGTTGCGTTCGGACGCCGAAGCCGAAGCGCAAGCCGCTGGACAGGACGCCGGCGACGATGGGCGGTCCCAGCCGGGTGAACAGGTCGAACCCGAAGGGGAGGCGCAGGCCCCCGCAAGCGAACTTCAGGAAGAACTGAAGGTCGCGGTCGACGGCGACGCGGTCGTGGCAACGCGAGGAGACGAGCGAGTCTGGCGCTTCGACTTCCCCGATGGGAGCGGGGGCACCGGAGCCGTTCTCGAGGCGGGCCAAGGCGTCTGGGTCGGCCACGGCAACAGCCTCATACTTCTCGATCGGGAGACGGGAATAGCGCAGCTTCGCTACCCCATGCCCGGTCGCGTGATCCGGATCGAGCCGATCGGAGGCGCGATCTCGGTAGTGAGCGACGTGGGCGGCAGCCTCCGCCAGCGGATCGAGGTGGACGGCCAGGGACCGCGCTCGACCGTTCGCTTCGGCGTCGACCTCGATACCTTCGACTGGCTGAGGAACGAAGCGGACGTGCCCGACCCCGAAGCCCGGTTGCAGGTCGACCCCACCAATCCCTGGCTGCTCCTGCAGGTCGGGATCGAGACGGACGACAGGCAACTCCTGCGCGAGGCCGTCGAGCGCGGCCGCACCTTCTACGACCTCGCCGGCCTGGCCCGCGAACTGTACGAGACCGGCGAGGTCGAACTGGCCAGTGAAGCCATGGACCGCGCACTCGAGGACTTCGCCGACCGAGGTTACGATCCTGAGCTGCTCACCGACGCCGACCTCCACTATGCCTACGACTTCCCGCTGGCGCCCATGGAGGAAGCGCTCGACAGCGGCGATCTCGAGGCCGCCAGGTTCTGGGCGCCCTGGCTCAACCTGGTCAGCAGCGAGAACGCGCCCCGGACGACATCCGCTCTGCAGGCGTACGCTCGGCAACTCGCCGCCGTGGGCCAACGGGACGCGGCCTCGCTCTGGCGCGAGCGGGCCACGCCCGCCGGGAGCGCCTCGCCGGCAGCCAGCCTCGACCGTTTCTTCCTGGGGCTCGCCCGCTCCGGTTGGTACGGAGTGGCAGCCCTCCTCGCCGCGATAGTGGCGCTTCACCTCACCCTCACCGCGAAGTACTGGGCGCCCCAGTCGCTCGCGATCCGACGGTCGCGTGAAACCGCTGGGCGCAAGCGGCCCTGGACACGGCTGTTCGCCATCCGCTACTACTCCTTCACCGAGAAGCTGGTGCTCGTGCTGCTCTTCGCCGCCTGCATCACACTGCTCGGGCTCACCCGCTGGTACGAGTCGGCCGGCGAGCGGCCGGTCGCCCTCGCTTCCGGCACCCTGGCGAGCCCGCTGGCACGCGAAGTGGTCAGCAGCAGTCCACTCGAGGGGCCGCGCGCCGACTTCATCGAGGGCTACGCTGCGCACGTCGTAGGCGAGGAAGCGAGCGCTCGCGAGAAGTACTCCTCGGCAGGCGACTACCCGCCCGCGCTGAACAACCTCGCTGCACTGAGCGGAAACGACGCGCTCTATCAGCGGGCGCTCGAGTTGGCGCCGGGCATGCCCGAGGCGGCTTTCAACCTGGGCCGGGCGCCCGATCCCTCACCGTTCCATGCGAACTACAGAGCCGACGAGCCACTCCTTGCGGTACCCGGTACGGCTGATTTCCGGACCGCGATATCGGGTAGCTGGCAGAGCGCGGTGGCCGCGACCTTCTCGAACCCCTGGCTCGCTCTGAGCGGGATGGAGTTCTTCTCGGTACCGCAACTCGTCTGGCAGTTGATCCTCGCACTCTTCCTCGTCTGGGTGCTCGTCACACTCGTGTGGCTCGTCATCCCGCGGCCGTCGCTGGCCCGCAACGCGCCGCGGACCGGCGTCTACCACCTTCTTGCCCTCCTGATCCCCGGCAGCGGACTGGCGGACGAGGCCTGGGGCGTGCTGCTCATGGTGCCCTGGGCGCTGCTGGGCGTGGACGCGCTCGCTCAGTGGCTGGGTTGGCAGCGCTCGCTGGGGCTGCCGCTGGAGACCGAACTGTGGGCGCTCGCAGCCATCTATGTGGTCAACCTGATCGCCTTCGTAGTGGAGTACCTCTCCTACCGACGAAGGATGAGGGAGTTGCGGCGGCGCCACCCTGAGGCGGTAGAGGCGTACGGCCTCGCCTGAGGAGAAGAGGTTGAGCAGCAACCAGCCGGGCGCAGCAGCGTCCGGCTATCTGTTGGTCATCGTCGCCGCAGTTCTCTGGGGACTCATCGGCCTGATCTCGACGGGCATCCTGGCCGAGGGCGTCTCGGCGATCGAGGTGGCCTTCTGGCGGGCCCTCCTCGGCGGCGCCCTGTTCCTGGTCCATGCGGCCGTTACGGGAGACCTGGCACTGCGGCGGCGGACCGACGCCATGCCGATGGTCGCCTTCGCACTCGTGGGTGTCTCACTCTTCTACGCTTCGCTGGTCCTCGCCATCGATGAAGGCGGCATCAGCCTCGCCTTCATCCTCCTCTACACGGCGCCGCTCTTCGTCATCTTCGGCGCCTGGCTCCTGCTTGGTGAAGCCCTGACGGCCCGCAAGCTCGTCCTCGCCCCGCTGGCGGTCCTCGGCATCGCCCTGGTCTCGTGGGGCGGCGGGACGGGGATAACAATCAGCGCGGCCTCGATCGTATGGGGCCTGGTATCGGGCCTCAGCTACGCCTCCTACTACATCTTCGGCAAGCTCTACCTGAACCGCTACCGCCCCGCCACGATCTACGCCTGGGTGATGCCGCTCGGCGCGGTCTTCCTCCTCCCGCTGGTGGAGTTCGCCCCCAAGAGCGCGAGCGCCTGGCTGCTCCTCGGCCTCCTTGCCCTCCTCTCCACCTACGTCGCCTACCTCGTCTACTACACCGGCCTTGCCCGGGTGGAGGCATCGAAGGCGGTCCTCGTGGCAACGATCGAACCGGTCGTGGCAGTAGTACTGGCCGCGCTGTTCCTCGGCGAACGTTTCGGTCCGTTGGGCTTCGCCGGCGCTTCGATGATCCTCGCGACGGCCGTGCTGGCCGCCCTCCCTTCGCTACGGCGGTCCCGGACAGAGAGGAGCCGGCCGGCGGACGACGGCTCGGACAGCCACGGCCTTGACCCCTCCGGGCGCCCATGATAGATTTGCGTCGTTTTCGCGGTCGATGAAAGAAATTTCAGAAGCCGCCTCCCAATATGCATAATCGGACAGCAACCCAGACCCGCGCCCGACGCCGTTAACCGCTCGCACGAGCGGCAGGTTCCCGTCGTCGCCCTGGCCGGCGAAGTCTGGGTCTTTTTCGTTTCCGGAGGACAAGATGGCCGACAGATTCAACAAAGTGGTACTCGCCTATTCAGGCGGCCTCGACACCTCGGTGATACTCCACTGGATCAGGGAGCGTTACGGCGCCGAGGTGATCGCCTTCACCGCCGACATCGGCCAGGGCGAGGAGGTCGAAGAGGCGCGAGCCAAGGCTCTCAGGACCGGCGCCTCGAAAGCTTACGCCGACGACCTCACGGACGAGTTCGTGAGCGACTTCGTCTTCCCGGTACTCCGTTCCGGCGCCATCTACGAGAGCTACTACCTGCTGGGCACCTCGTTCGCTCGCCCCCTCATCGCCCGCAGGATGATCGAGATCGCTCGTCAGGAAGGAGCGGACGCCGTCGCTCACGGGGCAACCGGCAAGGGAAACGACCAGGTTCGCTTCGAGCTCTCGGCCTACGCCCTCGACCCCGACATCAAGGTGATCGCTCCCTGGCGGGAGTGGGACCTGCGCGGCCGTGAGGACTGCATCGCCTACGCCCGGCAGCACGACATCGCCGTGCCGGTGACCAAGGAGAAGCCCTACTCGACCGACGCCAACCTCTTCCACATCTCCTACGAAGGCGGGGTGCTGGAGGATCCCTGGACGGCGCCGCCCCAAGGGATGTGGAAGCTGACCGTGGACCCGGAGGCGGCTCCCGACGAGGCGCAGACGGTCGAGGTCGAGTTCGAGGCCGGAAACGCGGTCGCGATCGACGGGGAGCGGCTATCACCGGCTCAGCTCCTCCGCAAGGCGAACGAGGTCGCCGGGAGGCACGGGGTAGGACGGGTCGACATCGTCGAGAACCGCTTCGTGGGCATGAAGTCGCGCGGCTGTTACGAAACACCAGGCGGAACCCTCCTCTACCACGCTCACAAGGCCGTGGAGTCGCTCACCCTCGACCGTCAGGTACTCCAATTGCGGGACGATCTGGTGCCTCGCTACGCGGCCACCGTCTACAACGGTTTCTGGTTCTCACCGGAGCGCGCTGCGATGCAGCGGTTGATGGACGACATCCAGAAGCCGGTGACCGGAACCGCCGGGCTGAAACTTTTCAAGGGCTCCGTCACGGTGCTCGGCCGCAAGTCGCCCAACAGCCTCTACCGTCAGGATGTAGTCACCTTCGAGGAGGACGACGTCTACCGGCAGGGTGACGCCGACGGGTTCATCAAACTCAACGCCTTGAGACTGCGCATCGCCCGCCAGTCGAGCGGGAGCACTGCGGGCCTGGAGGAGCAGTCGGAGTGAACGGCTCCCCGGCCACCCCCCACGTTGCCGGCGGCAGGGCGAAGGGCGGCGCCAAGCTCCGCTGGGCGACGATGGACGACGGCGCACGACTGGGCGCGCTCTTCCGCACTTCTCGACCCGAGGAACCGGAGACCGAGGCCGGGGTTCGCGAGTGGCTCGAGAGCGGCGGTGCCGCGCTGCTCGAGGAAGAGGGAGGCAGGGTCCTCTGCGCCGTGCGCTGGCGCGAGAACGGCAACGGCTGGCTGCTCGACCGGGTCTGCACCTTGCCCGAGGCGCGCAGCCTTGGCTTCGGTCGCTGGCTCATGACCAAGGTCGAAGCGCTGGCGATCCGCTACAACATCCCCGAACTGACCGTGGAACTGCCCGATGACCAGATGGCCGGCTACTACCGGCGGCTCGGCTACCGGGTTGAGGAGGCGGCCACCGGCAATCTCGCCCGCAAGCGCGTCGGCGGCACCTGGCAGCTGAAGGACCTCGCGTGAAAGGGGCCGGGGATGAGCAGAAACGCATGTGGGGCGGCCGCTTCGAAGAGGCGACCGACGAGCTGGTGCAGCGCTTCAACGCCTCGGTCGATGTCGACCGCGAACTGGCGCTCGAGGACATCGAGGGCTCGGTAGCTCACGCCACCATGATGGCCGAGCAGGGGATCGTCAGCGAGGCCGAGGCTCGGCAGTTGATCGCCGGCCTGCGAACAGTGAAGGCAGAGATCGAGGCGGGCGGGTTCGACTGGCGAAGCGAGCTCGAAGACGTTCACATGAACATCGAACGGGCGCTCACCGAGCGGGTAGGACCGGTCGGAGGCAAGCTCCATACGGCCCGCAGCCGCAACGACCAGGTGGCGACCGACTTCCGGCTCTGGCTCAAGCGCCGCAATCTCGAACTGCAGCGCCTCCTCACCGATCTGCGTGAGGTCCTGACGGACCTGGCCGAGGAGTACGTGGATGTCATCATGCCTGGCTACACGCACCTCCAGGTAGCTCAACCGATCCGCTTCTCGCACCACCTTCTCGCCTACTTCGAGATGTTCGGGCGCGACCGTGAACGGCTCGCCGACGGCCTCCGCCGCATCGACGTCTCACCGCTCGGAGCCGGCGCCCTGGCCGGCACCGGCTTTCCCATCGACCGCCAGCGCACCGCGAGCCTGCTGGGCCTCGCCGGCGTCGCTCCGAACTCGCTCGACGCCGTTTCGGACCGCGACTTCGCCCTCGAGTTCCTTTCGGCGGCAGCGATCGCCATGATGCATCTCTCGCGCCTGAGCGAGGAGCTGATCATCTGGTCGAGCCAGGAGTTCGGCTTCGTCACCCTGCCCGACTCGCACACCACCGGCTCGTCGATCATGCCGCAGAAGAAGAACCCCGACGTCAGCGAGCTGATCCGCGGCAAGACCGGGCGGGTGTACGGCTCGCTGTTGGGGCTGCTCACCACCATGAAAGGGCTGCCGCTCGCCTACAACAAGGACATGCAGGAGGACAAGGAAGGCGTCCTGGACGCCGTCCTCACCCTCCGAACCTGCCTCCGGCTCAGCGTGACGATGCTGCCCCGGATGAAGGTGAACGCCCAGCGGATGCGCCAGGCGGCCGGCGCCGGGTTCTCCAACGCCACCGACCTGGCCGACTACCTGGCCCGAAAGGGCCTGCCGTTCAGGGAGGCGCACGAGGTCGTGGGCCGGCTCGTGGCCCGGGCGCTCGAGCAGGGCACGACGCTCGAAGAGCTGCCGCTCGAAACGATGAAGGGGGCGAGTCAGGCGATCGATGAGGACGTCTACGAGGCGCTCGAGCTGGAGCGGGTCGTGGACGCCAGGAACAGCTACGGCGGCACCGCTCGCGAACGCGTTGTGGAGCAGATCGCACGCGCCAGGTCGGAACTGGCGAAGGAACGGGCAGAGGTTTCGCCATGATAGACGAACTCGTGAGGAGCGATACGGGTGCCGTTGCCGCGAGCCTGCGGGTACGGCCGGCGAGGGCAGAGGACGTGCCCGACATCTTCGACAACATCGGCAACTGGGCGCGGGAGGGGCGGATGCTCGTCCGACCCATGCAGAACATCTTCGAGAACCTCCGCGACTTCTTCGTCTGCGAAGAGGTGACGGCGGAGGGGCCCAGGTTCGCCGGCAACGCCGCGCTCCATATCCTCTGGGGCGACATCGCCGAAGTCCGAGGGTTGGCGGTGGCCAAGGGCGCCCAGGCGCGCGGCGTGGGTCGAGCGCTGGTGGCAGCCTGCGAAGAGGAGGCGCGACGGGTGGGTATACCGGTGATGTTCGCCTGGACCTACGAGGTGGCCTTCTTCGAGAAGTGCGGCTTCAGATTGATAGACAAGACCAGGGAGCTCCATCCGCGGGTCTGGTCGGAGTGCCTCCGCTGCCCCTTCTTCGTAGGTTGCAACGAGAACGGCGTGGTCAAGCGGCTCGAGGGAGTGCCGGTGCCACGCAATCTGCCGGAGCCACCCCCGGCCCAGGTGCCGCCGGGGATCCGTTGAGCACGACCTCCTGTCGCCGGTTGCCGCCGTTCGTCCCGAGGAGACGCACGATAGAGTAGCGCCATGCCCTCAGGCAGCTCGGCCAGACCGCTCTCCGACAAGCGCGTCTACATCGCCTACACGGGCGGCACGATCGGCATGCGACGGGGCGAGCGCGGTTACGAGCCGGCGCCCGGCTACCTCGCAGCACGTCTGGAGGGGATGCCGGAACTCTCCCACCCGGACTTGCCGCGCTACGTCCTGCACGAATACTCCCCCCTGCTCGACTCCTCGGATCTGGGTCCAGCGGAATGGGAGGAGATCGCGCGCGACATCGCCGCGAACTACGACCAGTTCGACGGCTTCGTCGTGCTGCACGGCACCGACACGATGGCATACAGCGCCTCGGCCCTCTCCTTCATGCTCGAGGGGCTGGCCAAGCCGGTGCTGCTCACCGGCTCCCAGGTCCCCATCGCCGAGGTTCGCAGCGATGCCCGGGAGAACCTGATCACCTCGATGATGCTGGCGGCCGGGGGCAGGCTCAGCGAGGTCTGCCTGTTCATGAACGGCCGACTGCTCCGCGGCAACCGCGCCACGAAGATCTCCGTGGGTGGTTTCGACGCCTTCGAATCTCCCAACCTACCGCTGCTCGGGGAGGTGGGGGTGGGCATCGAGTTGCGCGAGGAGCTGCTGCTGCCGCCCGGCGAGCGTTTGCAGGTCCGGCCTCTGGCCGGAGCCGAGGTCGCCGCCGTCCGCCTCTTCCCCGGCATCTCTGCCCCCCTTCTCGAGCGGATCCTCGACGGTGAACTGCGCGGCGTGGTGCTGGAGACGTTCGGCGCGGGCAACGCTCCGTCGCGTGACGCCCGGCTCCTCTCGGCCCTGCGTCGCGCGAGCGACCGTGGAGTGGTGCTGGTCAACTGCACGCAGTGCCTGCGCGGCTCGGTAAACATGAGCGGTTACGCGACCGGGCGGGCATTGAGTCTGGCCGGAGTCGTGAGCGGCGGCGACATGACGGTCGAGGCGGCCCTGGCCAAACTGAGTCACCTGCTGTCACTCGACCTGCCCGTCGAACGGGTCCGGGAGCTGATGCCGTCGAGTCTGCGCGGCGAGGTGTCGGAGGTCCAGCTCGACTGAACCCTCCCCGCCGAACCGGAAGGGCGATGACAGCAGCACTTTGGCCCGGTCCGAGCGGGGGCTATGCTGGGCGCCATGTCAGACGCCTGCAAGCGCTCACGAACGCTCGAGGGGCCCGGATGAACGAACTGCCGGAAGCGGTCCGCGGCCTCCCCCTCGACCATGTGGCCATAGCGGTCGAAGACCTGGATTCCGGAGCGGCCCCCTATGTGCAGCTGGGTCTCGAAGTCGTCTCCGAGGAGGCTCTGCCGGAGCAGGGGGTGCGGCTGCGGATGCTGCAGGCAGGCAGCAGTCGGCTGGAGCTTATCGAGCCGCTCGATGCCCATTCGCCTCTGGCCTCCTTCCTCAGCAAGCGCGGTCAGGGTTTGCACCACCTGGCACTGCGGGTCGAAGACATCGACGAGAAGGTCTCGAGGCTGAGGAGCAGTGGCGCGCTCTTCACCACGGACGAACCACGGGCCGGGCACGGCGGCAGCCGGGTTATCTTCCTGCACCCGAGCTGGACCGGCGGTGTACTGCTCGAACTGGTAGAGCATGGATAGGATCTTCGCCCGCCGCTCGCTCCTCTGGCGCCTGGCGCCGCTCGCCTGGATGGCGCTGGTGTTCATCCTCTCCAACCAGCCCGACATCGCCGAACCGTTCGAGATTCCCGACTGGCTGCCGGCCGACAAGCTCGTGCATGCGGGCCTGTACGCCGTGCTCGCCGCCCTGCTCTACCTCGCGGGCCTAGGTCCCGTCGCATCGGTGGTGGTCACCGCCCTCTACGGCGTTACGGACGAGATCCACCAGATGTTCGTACCCGGTCGGAACCCTGAACTGCTCGACCTGCTCGCCGACCTGGTCGGGGCCGTGGCAGGGGTGTGGTTGGTACAGAGGTGGAGCGGCGAGGGGGAACGCTAGGGCTAGAATGAGACGTGGCTCACCAGACGGCTCACCGAGTGAACACCGAGGCGGCCAGATGAGGCTTGCCCTGGTCGGCGCGGGCAAGATGGGCTCTGCCGTTCTCACCGGAGCGTTGCGCGCCGGAGTGTTGAGCGCCGACGAGGTGGGCATCTACCATCCCGACCAGGCTCGCCGAAAGGAACTGAGCGACCGGTACGGTGTCGACTGCCTCGATGACGACGGCGTGCACCGTGCCGAGCGGGTGTTGATAGCGGTGAAGCCGCAGTCGTTCCCAGAGGTCGCCCCGCTCATCGCCAGGCGAACCGCCTCCTACATCAGTCTGATGGCGGGCGTTCCCGCTGAAACCGTGGCCCGGCGCGTGGGCAGCCGCCGGGTGGTCCGCACAATGCCCAATCTGGGCGCCCGGGTGGGTCTCAGCTCCACCGCTCTCGCCTACCTGAGCGAAGCCGATGAAGCCGACGTCGAGTTCGCGGAGAAGCTCTTCTCTGCCGTTGGAACGGTCCATCACCTGCCGGAGCGCCTGTTCGACGCGTTCACCGGACTCGCCGGCTCCGGCCCGGCCTTCGCAGCGGTCGTCGCCGAAGCGCTGGCCGACGGTGGAGTGCGCGTGGGCTTCCCCCGCAGCGTGGCTCGCGTTCTCACCCGCGAGGTACTGCTGGCAACCGCCCACCTACTCGGCGAGCAGGAGCCTTCCCGCCTCAAGGATGAGGTTTCTTCGGCAGGCGGCACGGCGATCGCCGGCGTTCGTGCCCTCGAACTCCATGGTCTCCGCTTCGCCCTGATGGAGGCCGTGGAACAGGCGGCCAAGCGCGCGAGTGAACTACGCGACGAGGAGAAATGACCTACTATCTGCTGCGGATCCTGTTCCTCACCCTGCTTCTCGCCGCACCGGCAGCCCTGGCCCAGATCGAGGGCTACTACCCTTCCACGCCGGGAACCAGCTGGACCTACTCGAGCGGCGAGACCCAGACGCTCTCCGGACCGCGTGAGTTCGAAGGCGTTCAGGTCACGGTTCTGACACACTACTTCGATGGCCTCCCCGTCTCGGAGGACTACCTGGTGTTCGGCGCCGACGGGGTGGTGAGCCTCGGCACCGCCAGCGGTGGCGACATCGTCTCCTACATCCCGCCGCTCCAGGTCTACGGTCCCGCGCCGCTCGAGGTGGGTGACCGTTGGCAGAGTACAACCCGCGTCTCGGGTTTCGAGATCCAGCTGTCCGCCGAGGTCCTGGGCCTGAGCGGCGTGAGCACGCCGGCTGGACGCTACAACGCGCTGCAGATCCGGCAGGTCACCACCACCAGCTCAGGTGCGAGCACCCAGCTCGATCTCTACTTCGTGCCGAGCGTGGGGGTAGTGCGCTTCGTGACGAACGACGGGACCGCCATCGATCTGATCGACACGGCAACGCCTTAGCTGCGGCGGTGGCCGGGAGGGCCTAGAGGATCCCGCCCCCCAGCATGAGGCGGATGATCGCCAGCACCAGGACGACGATGTTGATGTTGCGGCCGCTGTTCTCCTTGGCGAGGAGGCCGAACACCAGGCCCACGACCGCTAGGGGGATGACACCCCAGTTGAGCCAGCCCAGGAGCGGGATGAAGCCAACCAGGGCGCCGAGCAGCGCGAGGATGCCGATGACGATCGAGATGAGGTTCACGTATCCTCCCTTTCAGGAGCCAGGCGCTGAGCCAGCCACTGTGCCTTGAGCTCCGCGAAGCGTCCCTCTTCGAGACTACGACGTATCTCCTCGAAGAGTCTGGACATGAAGCGCAGGTTGTGGATGGTGGCCAGCTGGGGTCCCAGCGACTCACCAGCCTTGAACAGGTGACGCAGGTAGGCCCGGGAGAAGTTCGTGCAGGCCAGGCAGTCGCATCCCTCTTCGATGGGCCGCAGGTCGTTGGCGAAGCGGGCGTTGCGCAGGTTGAGGCGGAAGTTGGGAACGGGACGTCCCTCGTCGGAGCGCACGAGCAGGCCCGCATTGCGGGCGTTGCGGGTGGGGCTCACGCAATCGAAGGTGTCGCAGCCCCGCTCGACCGCCTCGAATACCGCCGGTACGTCACCGATGCCCAGCAGGTGCCGGGGACGCCCGGGCGGCAGGTAGGGAACGGTCCACTCGATCACCGAGTACATCTCCTGGTGGGTCTTCCCCAGGTTGCCGCCGATGGCGTAGCCGTCGAACCCGTGTTCGCCGATGAACCGGGCGCTACGCTCGCGGAGGTCGCGGAACGCTCCGCCCTGGACTATCCCGAAGAGCGCCTGGCTGTAATCGTGCACCTGCGGCCCCTCCTGGAACTCATGCAGGCTGCGCACGGCCCAGCGGTGGGTGCGCTCCATGCTCTCCTCGGTGTAGGTACGGTCGTGCAGGGGGCTGGTGCACTCGTCGAAGGCGAGGATCATGTCGGCACCGAGGGCACGCTGGATGCGGATCGAGATCTCGGGGGTGAGCAGTTGAGGGCTTCCGTCTATATGGCTGCGGAAGCGCACGCCCTCCTCGGTCACCTTCACCAGGGACTCGGAAGGGCCGCCGCGGCGACCCTCGGCGCGTTCAGGCTCCTCGCCAGGGAAGATGTTCGCTACCTTGCCCACGCCATGCTCGATGCCGGCGCCCAGCGAGAACACCTGGAAGCCGCCCGAGTCCGTCATGACCGGCCGCTTCCACCCCATGAAACGGTGGAGGCCGCCATGTTCCCGGACGATCTCCTCGCCGGGACGAAGGTAGAGGTGATAGGTGTTGCCGAAGAGAAGTTGAGTTCCGGTCTGCGCCACCGCCTGCGGCGTGAGCCCCTTGACCGTGGCTTGGGTGCCGACCGCTACGAAGGCGGGCGTCTCGACGGTGCCGTGCGGGGTGTGGAGCCGCCCGCGCCTGGCCGCGCCCACCGTCTCGAGCAGTTCGAGGCCGAAGGTGGCCTGGCGGGGACCCGTCTCCTCCTTGCCCTTCTCGCGCGAGGTCACCGGCATTCCGGCGATTATACCGACGGCAACGTCTCGTCCCGGTACCGCCACGACCGGAGGAACCCGGTGCGAACGTTCATCTGCACCTAATGAAGGTAGGCAGTTGTTGCGCATTCACCGGCCGTTAATGGCCCTGATGCTAAGATTCTTCCGCTGGGAGGTTGCATGGCGTTCCACATCAGCGGCAAGCTCTGCGTCTTGGGCGTGGTTCTGGCCGCTCTCATCACTGCCTTCAGCGTGCCAACCCCCGAAGGCATTCCGTTGCAGGTGACTCCACAGGTGACCCTGCTGGAGACGCCCAGAGAGCTCGTAGGCAAAGTCTCACCGGTCCCCCTGGGGCCGGTGGCCAACCCGCGCTTCGTCCTGCGGGCGACGGCTTACAACTCGCTCGCGAATCAGACGGACAGCACACCCCATATCACCGCCACCGGCGCACAGACCCGCTTCGGGATCGTGGCCGTGAGCCGGGACGTGCTGGCCGAAGACATCCCCTACGGCTCGCTGATCCGCATCCGCGACCTGGGCAACTACTACACGGGACGAGGCGCCGGCAGATACCAGAACCTGCTCGACGAACAGGGTCTCTTCATCGTCGAAGACACCATGCACCCGCGCAAGCGGGACCAGGTCGACGTCTGGTTCCCCGCCTACAGGGCGGCCAAGGACTGGGGCGTCAGACGGGTCGAGGTGGAGGTTATCCGGTACGGGCGTCACGGCCCGGTCCTCACGAGCAGTTGGAGCGACTTCGAGGCTACCCCTCGCCTGCTGGCCTCGCGCTGAGCGAACCGACGGGCTGCGGTAGAGTTCTGCGTGCGCCGTTTCGTCCTCTTCCTGGCGCTGCGTCACGTGCGCCGGCGCCCGCTACAGAGCGGGCTCACCGTCGCCGGGGTGGCCGTCGGTGTGATGGTGCTGATCACCGCACTGTCGCTCACCAACGGTTTCATAGACGAGCTCATCCGCTCCACTCTGCAAGCGACGCCGCACGTCACCCTGCAGAGCTACGACGGCAGCCCCTTACCCCAAGACCCTTCCGAACTCGCCGCTATCGCCGGGCACCCCCAGGTAGAAGCCGTTGCGCCCTATCTGGCCGGCCAGGCGCTCATCGCCAGGCGCGCGAACACGAGGCTCGGCATCAGCGGCAGGCACGGCTACACGCAACTGTTGGGTATCGACGTGGAGCGCGAACGGGAGGTGCTCGACCTGGAAGCGCTGGCTCAGGCGGCACCGGCGATAGAGGCGGGCGAGGGGATCGTGCTCGGAGCGTCGCTGGCGGTGCGCCAGTTGGGCGTCTATCCTGGCGACGAGGTATTCGTTCGCGACATCAGCGGCGAGAGCGCCAGCTTCGAGGTGGCCGAGACCTTCAGGGTCGGCAACGAACTCATCGACAGCGTCGTATCGTTCCTGTCGCTGACCGCGCTCCAGGAGTTCCTGGACGCCGATGAGCAGATAAGCGGCTACCATGTGCGGCTCCACGATCCGGAGCGGGCGGGCGTCATCGGTGCCGAGCTCGGCCGCGAGTTCGGGCTCCTGGCCATCTCCTGGGAGCGGCTGTTCCAGACGCTCCTCGAACAGTTGCGGCTGCAGAAGGCGATAATCAGCGTGGTCGTGTTCCTCATCGTCCTGGTAGCGGCCATGGGGATCGCCAACATCCTCATCCTCACCGTGGCCGAGAAGACCGAGGAGATCGCCATCCTCCGCGCCCTCGGAGCCTCGGAGAAGCAGGTGCTCTCGGTATTCACTGTGGAGGGCCTCATGCTCGGGGGTACGGGCACACTGCTGGGCGCGCTGCTGGGTCTCGGCGTGAGCCTCTACTTCCGCTACCAGCCCTACCCGCTTCCCGGTGACCTCTACTTCATAACTCGCCTGCCCGTCGAACTTCGGGCGTTCGACGTCGCCTGGGTGTGCGGGCTGTCGCTGCTCACCTCGGTGGTTGCCGCGCTGCTGCCTGCCAGGCGAGCGGCGAACCTGCGGCCCACGAACATCCTGCGATGAGTCGCGTGCGGTCCGTGCGGAGCGGCGCCGAGAGCCGGCCGTTGCCGCCCGAGAAGGCGTGGAACTACGCCCTCACGCTCCTCACTCGTCGCGCCCATACGGAAGCCGAGCTGACCGAGAAACTGACCCGCAGGAGGGCGTCGCCTGAGGTGGTGGCGGAGGTCCTCGGCAGGTTGCGACGTTACCGGCTGGTCGACGACGAGGCGTTCGCCGAGGCGTTCGTGCGTACGCACGCGCAGCGCAAGGGAACGCTGGCGCTGCGCCGCGAACTGCTCCGCAAGGGCGTACCCGAGGAGGTTGCCGAAGAGTCGCTCGTCGAGCTCGACGACGCTGCCCAGAGCGCGACGGCGGCGAAGCTGCTCGAGCGGAACGCCTGGCGTTTCCGGGGATCGGATCCGCGTCGCAACCGCGCGCGCGCCTTCGCCTTCCTCGCCCGCCGAGGCTTCCCGTCCACGGTCGTGATGGAGGCGCTCGAGGGGTGCGAGTGGCTGACCTCAGGAGGCGACGACGATGCAGAAGGCGATGATGGAGGCGACGATGACGCAGGCGGCGACGATCGAGGCGACGACGATTCAAGCGACGACGATGCAGAAGGCGACGATGACGCAGGCGGCGGCTAAGCGCTAGCTTGACCGGCCAGGAGCCGCAGCGGTAAATTGGTCATTCGCGTCGGGGCGTAGCGCAGCCTGGTAGCGCACATCGTTCGGGACGATGGGGTCGGAGGTTCGAATCCTCTCGCCCCGACCAGATCGAAGGCCCCTGAGTCAGGGGCCTTCTTCCTTGAGACGAGAGCCGCGTTCCCGCGCCACCCGTGGGGATATATACTGGCGCCGCCGGCGGGAGGTGACATACCGCCTCTGCACGACATGGAGGCCTATGTGACCGCACTCCGCACCCCGTCAGCTGGCATCGTCTTCTTCGCCCTCATCGCGTTGCTGACCCAGGCCGGCTGCTCTCTGCTCCTCTACCTCTCCTCCTTCGGCCAGGACCCGTTCACTCGGCTACCGCTGCCCGTGATCGTGATGTTCGGTGCGCTCGCGGCGGCGCCTCTGCACTCGTTGGCGAGGCGCTTGCCGCCGCCGGACCTGCTCACGGCTCTGGCGTTGGCGCTGACCCTGAACGCCGCCTTGCTCCTACTACCCGTCCTGCCGGGAGAGACCCGCTACCTGGCCGCGCCGGCCACCGCCCTGCTGTTGGGCCTCCTGTTCCGGAACCTGCCTCGGCACGCGGGAGCGATGCTGGCCGCCATGAGCGTCTACGTGGTCGCGACGGTGCTCGCCAACTACACCTTCGACTCGTTCCTGCCTATCGGCGGATTCTTCCTGATCAACGTAGGGACTCTCTTCTTCGGAGTGACCTTCACTCAGCGTGACCGGGTCCACCGCTTCGGGCGCCGCTGGGTCTACCTGATGATACTGATGGCCGCGGTCGCCAACGTCCTCATGTCGCTCCACCTCGGTACTCCCATGAGGTACGTCGTCGTAGGGTTCCTCGCGATTCTCCTCTCGGAGTCGGCTGACACGGAGATCTACGCCCGACTGCTCGACCGCCCCTGGTTCACCCGCGTTGCCTCCTCCAACGCCGTGAGCGCACCGCTGGACACGACCATCTTCACGGTCCTCGCGTTCGCCGGCGCGGAGTTCGCCACCATCGGCTGGATGCTCAGGGTTATCGTCACCGACGTGCTGGTGAAGTACGGCAGCGGGCTCCTGGCGGCGCTCCAGCTGGACGCCTGGGCCCCTGCTCTCGTCAAGCCCGAACTGCCGCCACGTACCCGGACGTAGTAGGGTTCGAACCATGTGGGAGCACCTTTTCCTTACCGGCGAGTTCGTAGGACGTGAGAGGTTACTGTCGGGCCTGACGCTGGCACAGGTCACGAGCAAACCGGACGGCCTGCCCCACTCGATATACGACGAGTTGTGGCACCTGACCACATGGCAGCGGATAGTCGTGGAGCGCGACGAGGCCGGCGGCGAGGAGTGGGCTCAGGACGGCCCACTCTTCCCCGAGGAGCCGCCCGCGAGCGAAGCGCAGTGGCACAGTGTGGTGGGTGAGTTCCTCGAAGGCGCGACTTCGGCACTCGAACTCGCCGGCTCGCCCGAGAGGCTCGCGGTCGAGGTCGAGCCGGGCGTGACGATGGCCCACGCTCTCCACAGCGTGGCGGTACACAACGCCTACCACTTCGGCAAGATCGTGGCGCTGAGGCAGGCGATAGGGGCGTGGCCGCCGGCCCGACACAGCCGGCCTGACTAAACCGGCGTGACTGGGCTGCCGTGACCCCGCTGGCGGGACTCGACCGGCGTGACACCGCCGGCCTGACTCGAACGGCGTGACTCGGCCTAGTCTCCGCCTACCGTCTCGAACAGCCGACCGATGGCCAACAGGAGGCCCTCGTTCGAAGGGGGACCGGAGATCATCAAGCCGACGGGCGACTGGGCCTCCACGGGAACGCTCAGCGACGCTCCGCCCAGATAATTGAAAATCGTGGTGTTTCGGAGGCAGAGGCGGTTGGCTTCGTAGTAGCTGGCGTCCTCCGCCAGGTCGCTCACTCGCGGCGGCAGGATCGCTACCGTAGGCGCTACCACGGCGTCGAACTCCTGCATCTGGGCCCAGAATCGTCGCTGCCAGCCGCGCCGGCTTAGCAGGAGCCTGAGGTAGTCGCTGCTGGGACGCCCTCTGACGGCCAGGATCCGCCGGCTCACCCGGGGGTCCATCAGGTCACCTCGCTCCTCGATCAGCTCCTCATACATGGCGAACGCCTCGTGAGAGGCGAGGCTCCCGTAACGGCCGATCGCTTCCTCGATCTCGCCGAGGATGGGCGACTCGAGGCGTACTACCTCATGCCCCAGCCGCTCGAGGCGCTCGAGTCCTGCTGCGAACCCCGCCTCTACCCGAGGGTCGAGGGAGTCGTGCAGGACGGTCGTGGGCGCAGCGAGGCGCAGTCGCACCGGCGGCTGCGGCAAAGGCGCCGGCGGGAGCGCGGCCAGCGCCCGGTAGAGCAGCCAGGCGTCGCCGATGTCCCTGGTGATCGGGCCGAGCGTGTCGAGCGTCACCGAGAGGGGCGTGCAGCCGTCGGTAGGGATGGCCCCCTCGCTGGTCTTGAGTCCGACGAGGCCGTTGAAAGCTGCCGGGATGCGAACCGAACCGCCGGTATCGGATCCCACAGCGGCGCAGGCGAGACCGTATGCGACCGCGGCCGCTGAACCCGAGGAGGAGCCACCCGGGACCCGCTCCGGATCGAACCGGTTGGCGGGAGTGCCGTAGTGCGGATTGATGCCTATCCCCGAGAAGGCGAGCTCCGTCATGTTGGTCTTGCCCAGGAACACCGCTCCAGCGGCGTCGAGCCGGGCGAGTGCGGGGGCGTCCGCGGCAGCCGGTTCACCCAGCGCGAGCGCCGGCGAGCCGGCTACGGTCACCGTCCCTTCCACGTCGATCAGGTCCTTGACGGCGACAGGGATGCCTTGCAGCGGGCCGACGTCGACGCCGCTCTCGAACTGCCGTTCGGCACGCTCGGCCTGCGCCAGTGCGCGGTCGCTCAGCAGCTCCCGGTAGATCGGGCCAGGCGCCGCCTTGTTCAGATAGGCTGCCGTGACGGCGGTCGGGCGGAGCGCGCCCTGCCTGTAGGCCCTCGCCAGTTCGACGGCGCTCAGAGTGGTGGGATCGGCGGACATGGCCAAGGATAACCGCTACGGCCGCGGCGTCGGCTGCGCCTCTGCGGTAGAGTGAGCGTGCAGGAGGGCTGAATGCAGCGTACCCGGGCCGAACTCGAAGCGATGAGCCACGACGACCTGGTGAACCGGGTGCTCGAGCTGCAGGACATGCTGCGCGAGGGCCTCGCGGTAAGGGCCTCACTCCACGCGGTACTGAACCAGGTTCTCAAGGCGAAGGACGAAGAGGTGACCCGCTTCGCCGAGGTCGACGAGAACTCCCTCTCGGCCGAGGAGGTGGAGTTGAAGCATGCATGGGAGGCCGCTCGTCACGCCGTCTCGCACCCTCTCGGACTGGCGCGCAAGCTGGAGTAGTTGAGGGAAACAGAAGAGCCCCGTCGTGGACGGGGCTTCTTGGCTCGGCGGGTAGGATTCGAACCTACGACCAATCGGTTAACAGCCGATCGCTCTACCACTGAGCTACCGCCGACCGAGCGCTGCGATCGCCTGGCGTTCGCGAGCGAAAGGTAGTCTAACAGAGGCCTCCGGCCTTGGCAACACAACGACGACACCCTCTCAGGCAGTGCGTCGTACCGCGTCGGCAGACGACGGGAGGGTGAAGTAGAAGGTAGCACCCTTCCCCTCCTCCCCTTCGCCCCACAGCTTTCCTCCGAGCCGTTCGAGTATGCGACGGCTGGTGGCTAGTCCTATGCCGGTGCCGCCGAAGCTATCGGCGGGGTGCAGCCGCTGGAACGGTACGAACAGCTTGTTCGCGTACCTCATGTCGAATCCGGCGCCGTTGTCCCTCACGAAGAAGATGCCATCTTCGTTGCGTCCTACCTCGATGAGGGCCCGCTCCTTCTCCCGGGTGAACTTCCAGGCGTTGCCGATGAGGTTCTCCAGGGCGATGAGCAGCAGCCTGGCGTCGGCGCAAGCTGTGAGCCCCTCCTCCACCCGGACCTCCACGTTTCGCTCGGGCTCGGCGAGGCGCTGAGCCTCGATTGCAGTATGCGCGAGGGCCGTCAGGTCGACCGTCTCGAGGATGAAGTCGATCCGCGAAATGCGCGAGAGGGCCAGCAGGTCGTCGATCAGCTCACCCATGCGTACTGCGCCGGCGTGGATGCGCTGGAGGTACTCGCGGGCCGTCCCGTCGAGTTCATCGGCGTAATCTTCGATCAGCGCCTGGCTGAAGCCGTTTATCCCCCTGAGCGGTGCCCGGAGGTCGTGGCTGGCGCTGTAGGTGAACGACTCCAGTTCGGTGATCGCCGACTGCAGCTCCTCGGTGCGCGCCTCGACTCGCTCCTCCAGTTCGGCGTTGAGGTCACGGGCTTGGGCGTAGAGGCGGGCGTTGTCGACCGCGATGCCGGCACGTTCGGCTACCTGCATCGCCAGGTCGAGGTCATCCTTGTCGTAGTGCCGCCCCGACTCGGCCTGAACGAGGGTGAGGACGCCCAGGGTCCGACCGCGGCTCGTCAGGGGAGCGGCGATCGCCGAGCTGAAGCCCATCTCCCGCAACATCTGCAAGTGCGCCTCGTCGCGAGCGAACGTCGTGAGGAACTCGTCAGGGACGTGTTCCAACAGGATGGGTTCGCCACTTCGCACTACCCGGTATGGCCCGGAACCGGAATCGGCCTGCGGCGGGTATCGGCGCCGCAGGTTCTCGGCGAACTCGATCTTCTCCCGGTCGCTGTGCACCAGCGCAACCCGCTCGAGTCGGTCCCCCTCCTCGACCACGTCGATGGCGCACCAGTCGGCCATCCGGGGCACGACCAGGTGGGCGAGACGGTCGAGGGTCTCCTCGTAGCTCAGGGTCTCCGAGAGGATCCGACCTGCTTCGGCCAGGAACTTCAGTCGATCGGCATACCCCTCCGCGCTGCGCCTGGCGGCCTGTTCGAGGTCGAGGAGCCTCTGCCGCTCGGCTTCCGCCTCCACCAGGGGCGTCACCTCGTACGCGGCCCCGAGCGCCATCCGCTTGCCGTTCGGAAGCGTCATGCTCTTACCGGAGCCAACGAGCCAGCGCAGAGTTCCGTCGGGCAGTATCACGCGATACGGTTGCCCGCTGTAGTTCTCGAGTTCGTCCCAGCCCAGCGACACCCTCTCTCGATCTTCGGGGTGAACCACTTCCAGGAAGGTATTGGCGGTCATCTCGGCGTCGGGCGGCAGGCCGAAGAGTCTCTTCATCTGCGGCGACCAGTCGACCTCACCGCTATCCGGATCCCAACTCCAGAGGCCGATCTTGGCGGCGTCCGTAGCGAGCTGCAGTCTCGACTCGAGCCGCTGCCTCTCGGCAACCTCGTTCCGCAACTCCCGCTCCCGGGCCGAGCTGCGCTCGAGGGCGTCCTGCAGCGTGATGGCGAAGCGGTCGAGGAAGAGGACGAGGAGCCCCACGATGAGGCCGAAGAGGACTACCGCGCCGATGGGCCCTATCTCCTGTAGGCCGGCTGTGGGGACCGGAACCCCCGACCGGTAGAGCGCCACCACCGCAGCCGGCAGGGCGATGCAGATAGCGGAGACGATGTAGAGCGGGATCCTCCCCAGGATCAAGCCGGTGAGCGCGATCGGCGCGATGAGGATCAGCAGAGCGGCTTCGTTCTCGGCGATCCCGTAGCGGAGCCGGTTGGCCGCGGTGATTATGAGGATGAGGGAGCAGAGCCACACGACCGAAGCGAGGTGGCCGCGGTTGAGGAGCCAGAGGCCGAGGATCAGCGACACGGCGATCACCAGGTCGGGGAGTACGCCGTACAGGGAGAGGGCCGATCGCCCCTCGAGGATGATGCTCGCCACTGTGGCGACGGCGACGATGCCCAGCAGGCCGATCAGCAGCGACCGCAAGAGGCCGGCCCGACCGATGCGGACCTCGGATACTTCCGTTGGCGCTTCTCGACTCAACGACCGCTCCTCGATCACCCGCTGGAGAATGCAACAGCGGCATTGGCAAGAGATGAGAATGCCGACCCTGCCGCCAAGGATAACCCGGCCGCGAGCCGCGCTCCGTTGGCTTCTCGGCCGACAGGCTGGACGGTCGCCGGCCGATAGAGTCGGTCGTGGCCCCTTCCCGGTAGATAGTCGCTTCGAGGGGTCGAGAGGATCGGAGTCAGAGGTTTTCGATGAGAGTAGAGATCTGGACCGACATCATCTGTCCGTGGTGTTACCTGGGCAAGCGGCGCATGGAGACGGCCCTGTCGCGCTTCCCCCATGCCGAGCAGGTCGAGTTGATGGGCCGGAGTTTCGAGCTCGACCCCGGCGCCCCGCGGCGGTACGAAGTGAGCCTCGACGAGATGTTGGCTGGGAAGTACGGCGTGGGCCTCGAGAGGGCTCGGGCGATGAACGAGCAGGTCACCGAGCTGGCGAAGGGCGAGGGCCTCGAGTACAGGCTCGACGTGGCCCGACCCGGCAACACCTTCGACGCGCATCGCCTGCTCCATCTTGCCGAAGGGCTGGGACGCCGGTCGGAACTGGAGGAGCGTTTCATGCGCGGTTACTTCAGCGAAGGCAAGGCGATCGGCGACCACGAGGTACTGGCCGGCATGGCCAAGGAGGTTGGCCTGGACGAGTCGGCGGTGCGTGAGGTACTCGCAGGCGAGGCCTTCGCGAACGCGGTTCGTGCCGACGAGTCCCGGGCGCGGCGGCTGGGTGCGAACGGGGTGCCGTTCTTCGTGGTCGACGGACGGTACGGCGTCTCCGGGGCGCAGCCCAGCGACCTGCTCCTCGAACTGCTTCAGAAGGCATGGGCCACGCGAGACATGCAGACCGCGCGGTCGGCGGGGGCGGATTAGTCGATCGAGTTCCCCTCGAGGGTGGCGGCGATCCGCCGGAGCAGCTGTCGCAAGGTGGAGAGCTGATCGGCGCCCAGTTCAGCGACGGCGCCCGGCTCGTAGACGCCCACGTTGGTCGTGGCGATCCTGGTGACTAGCTCGAGGCACGATCGGGCGCTCCACCGGCGGTAAACGACGTCGCTAGCGGCCTTGTTCATCGCCGCCTCGGAGGTTTCGAAAACGAGGTACTCGTCCTCTCCGAGGCTCTCCCGCCGGACGTTCTCCACGACAGCGTAGTTGCCCGCCACCGACTCACACCGCTGTTCCGGCAGGTCTAGCCACCTCACAGCCACACCGGCGCTGATCAAGTTCGTCTCCCGGTAGTCGTCGCCGGCGTAGTAGACACAGAGGGCGAAACCGTGGGCACAGGGTGGGACGGAGGAGGGCGGCAGTCCCGAACTGCTTACGGAGACGTCGAAAGCAGCCGGGTAGTGAACAGTCGACCGGTCCGTCGTGACCGCCTTCCACGGTTCGGTGACCCCCTCGGTCGTGTCGCCGCCTGTGGCAGCCCGGAACTCCGTGATCTGCCACGGTCCCTGCTCGCGTTCGACCCGGATGAGCACCGGCAGGGTAGTCGCGGCCTTGCCTTCACCGGCCGTCAGCTCAACGCTGGTGACGAACTCGATCTGGCCGTGGACGAGGAACTCCTCCTCATCCTCCAGAGTCACCTCGAGCACTTCGATACCTACGGGCCAGGGGCTGGAGGTAATGCGTCCCGGCGCCTCCCTGGGATCGGCGGTCCAGGCCGCGAGGAGCCGGTCGCTTACGTAGGGTCCGTAAAACTCCATCAGCTGACGCTCCACGACATCCGTGGGGGCCAGCAGTGATACGTGCTCGAGTTGATCTCCGAAAACCGTTATCAGTTCTGTCGCCTGCCGGATCTGCAGCCGCAGGGTCGCCGGATCGACCTGCCCCGGGTTCTGCAAGCGAGTGGACAGGATGAGTGCGAGCAGGAGTATCGTCTTCATGTCCGCAGAGTAGTGCTGACGCCGGGACGTCCGATGGGAGGACGCTTAACCGGAAGTTGACGACTCGCCGCGCGTCACCGTCCGGGCCCGGTCGCTCATCGAAGGCCCCCGCAGCTTCCCGTAGCGGTGCCGTCACTCCGCTCCCGTTCTGACCGGGGACTCTACCGGTCCGGCTCGGTCCGCTACTGCCGCAGGATCTTCTCCATCTTCTTGCCCTTGGCCAGCTCGTCGATGAGCTTGTCGAGGTAACGGATCTCCCGCATCGTAGGCTCTTCGATCTCTTCGACCCGCACGCCGCAGACTACGCCCTTGATCAGTTCCCGCGCCGGGTTCATGCGGGGAGCCTGGGCGTAGAACGTCTCGAAATCCGTCCCCTTCTCCAGCTGCCCTTCGAACTCGTCTCGACTGTAGCCGGTGAGCCAGCAGATGATCTCGTCGACCTCCTCCTTGGAGCGGCCCTTCCTCTCGGCCTTGGCGACGTAATGGGGGTAGACGCTCGCGACGCTCGTCGTGTAGATCCTATGTTTGGTCATGGCACTC
The DNA here is from genome assembly GCA_036381595.1 of Trueperaceae bacterium. Taxonomy (NCBI): domain Bacteria; kingdom Thermotogati; phylum Deinococcota; class Deinococci; order Trueperales; family Trueperaceae; species Trueperaceae bacterium. Next base: position 93,638 of record DASVCN010000024.1, read on the forward strand.
CTTCCGCCCAGGCTCGGGAGCCTCCGGCCGCATCATCGAGATTAGCGCGACTGCGAGGTGACGACCACTTCGACGCGGCAGGGAGCGCATGGATGGAGCATCCCGGGCGAGGGGCCCGGGATGCTTGGTCATGGGAAGTCGTTTCGGTGCGGCTCGTGATCGTCAGCGGTCGCTCAACCGCATTTGCTGTAGCCGCAGCTCTCGCACTTGGCGCAGCCCTCTTCGAAGCGTAGCGGCGCGCCGCAGTCGGGGCAACCCTTGCCCTTCTGGAGCGTGTTCTCGACGCCGGCGGTCTCGAGGGCGACGGCGATGAGGTCGGCCTTGGAGGCAACCATCCGGCCCTGGTAGGAGCCGTACATCCCGCCGTTTATGCCGCGCAGAGTGTGGACGATCGCCTCGGCCGGGACCCCGTACTGCAGGGCGATGGAGACCATACGGCCGAGCGCCTCGGAGTCGGCGTTCGATTCGTCACCCGCCTTGCCGCTCACGATGAACACCTCGGTGGGCAGGTCGTCCTGCTTGTTCACGGTGACGTAGAAGCCCCGCTTGTCGCCGTTGGGAAGAGTGAGCTTGACCTTGTCGGTGAAGCCGCTGACGCGCACCGGCCGGTCGAACAGCGGCTCACCGGGGAGTCTCGGTGCGGGATCCGGCACGGCGTTCGAAGGGACCTGCGCTCGAGGGGTCGGGGCCGGCTCGGCGACCGCCTGCATACTCTTCTCCACGTCTGCCTCCGCCTTCTTCTCGTCCTTCTTGGCGCTCGTCGAAAGCACCTGGAACTCGCGTGATCCGTCGCGGTAGACGGTGATCCCCTTGCAACCGGTGTCGAATGCCAGCGTGTAGGCATCGTAGACGTCCTGCACCGTCGCCTGTTGCGGCAGGTTGATGGTCTTGGAGATGCTGTTCGCCACCCGCTGCTCGCCGCCGTCGAAGCTCCTCTGCACGACCCCCTGCATCCTCACGTGGTCGGCGGGGGCGATGTCGTGGGCGCACACCAGAACGGTACGAACGTCGTCGGGGATGAAGCCGAGACCCTGGACGCTGCCGTGGTTCGCCTGCACCGCCTCGACCACCTTCTCCCAGTCCCAGCCGTCGTCCTTGCGGTAGTCGGGGTGCGGTTCGTGGCGCTCGAGCAGTTCCTTGAAGAGTGGGGCGATGAGCGCGGCGTAAGAGTCACCGATCTTGCGGTAGATGAACGGCGCGAAGATCGGCTCGACGCCGGAGGAAACGCCCATGAGCATGGAGGTGGTTCCGGTTGGGGCAACCGTCAGGAGGGCAACGTTGCGGCGCGCCTTGCCAAGGTCGCTCTGCGGGAAGGCCGGAAAGACTCCGCGTTCTTCGGCCAGCTCTTCGCTGGCTCTGGTCGCGGCCTCCCGCAGTTCCTCGATCATCCGAGTAACAGCGTCACGGCCTTCATCGTCGTCGTAGCGGTAACCCATCAGGATCAGGGCATCGGCGAGGCCCATGATCCCCAATCCGAGGCGCCGCAGGTAGTGACTCATCTCGCGGTTGTCCTGGAGGGCGAAGCGGTTCACCTCGAGGACGTTGTCGAGGAAGCGGATGCAGGTCTTCACGTCGTTGCGGAAAGTGCCGATGTCGAAGCCATCCATGCCCATCCCGCCACGTTTCACGTAGGCGGCGAGGTTGATGGCGCCCAGATCGCACGGTTCGCCGGGAAACAGGGGGATCTCGCCGCATTGATGTACTACCAGACCGTTGGCGACAATCGAGTGCGCAACGGGCTCGGTGGTGTCGTACACCGCTTCCAGGCCGTCGACGACGATCTCTTCGACCTTCGTTACGAAATGCTCGCTGTTGCTCGTTCGGCTCTTGGAGGCGATGAAGTCGAGAACCTTCTGCTGCTTCTTTTCGGTCAGGAAGCCGATCTTCTGCACGAACGTATCGCGATTCGCCTTGTCGATGATCAATTCGTATTGATCAGTAAAGGGGTAGTCGCGGCTGCCACCCTTGCCGTCCGGCATCGCCTTCACACCTCCGGAACGACGGAGGTGGATGCTGCTAACGATCCCGAAATTGGAGAGCAGCAGCTGAACGTCGCCTAGCAGGCCACGGGAGGCGCTGGCGAGCCTGATGCTGCAGCTCTTCTTGTTCGCAGTGTGGTTCACCGTACCGTCGGCTGTGAAAAGGGCCTGAAGGAACCCGATGACGGCCTCCCGTGGCGCTCGGAAGATCGCTTGCGGAACGCGCTTCGAGGCGGCCTTGGCCGAATCAAGGCCGAGAGACGCGAGGTAACCGATGAGGACCCGGCCGAACTTCAGCTGCACGGAGCTCTCGTGGTGCTGCTCGCTACCGTTGAACCACTCATGGTACTGAGTAATGAAGTCGGTCAGCTCAACGTAATCCTCGTTCGCGAAGCTGATCCCGCACTTGTCGGCACTGACGAAGCCATCTCCTACCATGAAGCCCAGGAAGGTGCCGAGTTCCCTGCTCCACCTCGTCGGCATCCCGGCGAAGCGCTCTCTTATGTCCCTACGACCGGTCCTCGACTCGGCACCACCTCGGTTGTTACTGCCTGCCGTGGCGACCAGTTCGGCGTGCGCCTCGACCACCTCGAGGTCGAACTCGTACTGATCGCTCCACATCCCTTCGCCGCTCTGAACGTAGAGGGTGTCGCCCGACTTCAAATGACGCAACTCGGTCCAGCCAGAGGGAGTGAGGAACTGATGGTTCGCGGTGGCTCGCACCTCGTACCCATGCTTGGTAACTAGCCGGTAGACCGGTTCCGAGTCCGAGGTCTTGAACACCGGCACGGCACCTCGCGGCGAGACCCCCAGCTCGTCATGCAGTACTCGCCGGTCCGACGCCACGATCAGCTCGGCTTGCGACTCGTAAAGCTCGCCCAGAGTGAGAAGACCGCGGTGAGTAGCGATACGCACGTCGGCCGGGAAGCAGGGATTCGTCGCCCTTATCTCCCCCAGCGCCTCGCGCATCGGGTTGTACTGGTTGATCCTGTCAATGTATATGAGGCCAGGCTCGCCGGTTTGCCAGGCGTGCTCGGCGATCTCCTTGAGCACACCCTGATGGCCCTCTGCGCGGGAGCGCTCCATGAACTCGTCGCTCACGAGAACCGAGATGTTGAAGGTGCTGATGTCACCCTCGAGCCGCTCACGCTCGAGATCCTTGGCTGTGATGAAGTCGTGGATGTCGGGGTGTGTAATCGACATCGTCGCCATCCCAGCCCCACGACGGGTGTTGTGACTCACGAACCCGTTCGCCAGGTACGTCTTGTTTTCGTCTACCGACAGGTCGAGGGTGAGGCTGCGACCCGCTTCGGAGACGTCGACTACAGGCACGTAATACTCGTCGTAGGCGAACTCGGGCAAGCGCTCGGCGATCTGAGGGTCTGTTCGCAGACGGGTATAGGCGGTTGCCGTCAGGTTACGCTCGCCACGGATGTAACGGGACAGGGTCTTGCGCGCCTTAGTGTATTCCGACGGCCTACCCTTCACGCCCGCAGGCATGCTGGTGAGGATCTCGCCCAGCAGGGCCTCCGGATGAGGAAAGATCCACGACTTCTCGCGTGCTTCGTCGGGGATGTGCTCGCCGGCCGCTTCCAGTCTCGAACCGGGCAGAGCACCGATTCTCTCCATGAAGCGTTCGAGTCCCTTGGCGCTTACGACTCTGACCATATGGATGGAGTGCTTCGAGTACCGGTGCCGGTGAGGCGAGCCGCTCGTGGTTCGCCGCTTGCTGGGGATGCCGAGGCCGGCGAGCATGGTGGCCACATCCTCGGCCAATCCAGCCGATGCAGTCGAAAGGCTAGGCATTCCGTGGGCAAGCGTGCCGTCGGCTTCGAACAGGCCACGCAGGAAAGCTCCCACGACGGGACGAGGAGCCATCCTGATCGCCTTCGGCATCTGTAGCGTCCGGGCCTTACCCTTGTTCAGTCCGTTGGCTTCGAGCCAGGCGATGAGGTGGGCCGCCTTGGTCACGAATACCAGGCTCGCGTCGTTTTCCTTCTGCTCCAGCGACACGGTGAGGCCGAAGAGTTCCTCGAAGAGGCGCGGCGTCGCCTCCACCATCGGTGAGCCGTGCGAGACCGCGAAGCCAACGCGACCGTCACTCACGAAGCCGTCGCCCCAGAGGTAGCCGAGGAAGAAGGCCAGCCGCTCTCCCAGGATCTCGGGCATCCTGATGGGCGTGGCGTTGTGATGAGGGACGTCAACGGGTCTCAGCAAGACAGGAGCTCCGGTGTGCTGGTCGAGCACCTGGACTACGTGGTCGCCCGTCTGCAGATCCTCGAGCCGTACCCACTCCCTAGTCCCGTCCTCACGCACTACCTTGAGACGGTGGCGAGCGGTTCCGCGGATCGTCTGGCCATTCGCGAGCGTCACTCGGAGCGTAGGAGCGTTCCCGTTGTTGAACCCCTTCGGGCTTTCCTTCCACCCCTCGTCTGTCGCCACCTTCAGGTGGTGGTCCTGCCAGCCGTACTGGTGACCGTCGACCAGCTCGGATAGCCGAAGGGTGCCACGGCTCGTATTGACCAAGGTATCTGGATGAAGGCATCCCCCCTGCCTGATCGCCCTGAGCGTGGGAGCGAAGACATAACGCAGCGTCGCGATCGGTCCGGCGTAGTCCGCCCCGCCCAGGCTCGCCCAGTAGCCGAAGTTGTCGAAGACCTCGACGGCGAACGACGACGGTCCGCTCGAGGTACCGCCCGAACCGTTGACCGGCGTGCCTTCAGGTCGTAACGCGCTCAGGTCGACGAGAACGTCTTCACCGGCGAGGAGGCTCTGGGCCGTCTCGCCCGCCTGGCCCCAGATGCTCTCCACCGAGTCACCCACCTGGGCGACCTTCACCCCGGCCGGCACCGCGTCGTAGTCGACGAAGGCGAGGTAACGGTAGCCGCGGGTCACGTACTTGCCGTGCACCAGGTCCATGAAGGTGCCGTCACGGACCTTCTCGTAGTCCGGGTGCTTGCCGGAGATGGTCAGGTAGAGCCGGCCCACCTTGCCGTCGAACGGCCTCTTGGGCGCGATCGGATCGAGACAGAGCCCGTTCCCCCCGCCCACCTTGGTCACGAGGGCGAGCTTGGTGGCGAGGCGCAGCACCCAGGGAGTCGAACCCTCCTCCTCCGGGCGGCCGTCCTGCACGAAGCAGTTGAGGACGTTACCGTGCTGGGTGGCGGCGCCGGCGAGGACGCGACCTCCGGGGCAGAAGCGCTTCGAAGCCATCAGATCGAAGAAGGCCAGCCGGTACGCTTCCCTGTCCGGCTCGCTCTCCGGCTGGGCGACCCAGCTGGCCACCCTGTCGAACATCCCCGCCAGATCTTCGTCGCCCGGCTGAAAGTATTGCCGCTTGGCGATCGCGACCGCGTGGTCGTCGAACTTCGCAAGCAACTCGAGGTCGGTAGACGGCGATGACTTCCCCACGATGTTCCCTCCCGAACCGTCAGGAGCACGCAAAGGGCCGCTGGGGCCGGAACGTGCGTCTTGACCAATTGGTTAGTGAAGAGTACCAGGAAGCTCACGGGGATACAAGATGTTGTGCCCTATCCGCGCAACCGCTACAACCGCTTGTATCTTGGGATGAATACTCGCATGATACGTGCAGGACGCGCAGCGTGCCGCTCCCGGCCAGACAGCGGGGACAGGGAGTCAAGAAGGTCACTCGAAGCTCGCGTGGATTCGTTCGTCGTTCTCTAGTTCACCCGCCGCCGAGCAAGGCGGTTCAGTGCCTGAAGTGGCGCCTGCCGGTCATCACCATGGCTATCCCGTGTTCGTTCGCGGCGGCTATCACCTCGTCGTCACGAACCGAGCCGCCAGGCTGGATCACGGCAGCCACGCCGGCCTCCACAGCGGCGTCGAGACCATCCCTGAAGGGGTAGAAGGCGTCGCTGGCGCAAGCTCCGCCCACAGCCCGGCCGGCCGCCTTAGCGGCAGCGATCTGGGCGGCGTCGACGCGGCTCTGCTGTCCCGCGCCAATGCCCACGGCCACCTCGTCCCGGACCAGCACGATGGCGTTGGAGGTGGTGCGGGCGCAGACGATCCAGGCGAACTCCAGGTCGCGCCACTGCTCCTCGCTGGGCTGAGCTTCGGTGACCACCCTCCAGGCTGCGCGGTCGATCTCCACTACGTCAGGCTCTTGAACCAGGAAGCCTCCCCCCACCCGGCGCAACTCCCGCTCCCTCTCCCCGGGAGCGGGTGCGGAGAGTACCCTCATCGCCTTCCGTTTCGACTTGAGCAGCGCCATAGCGCTCTCGTCGTACCCCGGCGCGATCAGCACGTCGGCCTTCGGATTGGCCATCACCTGCGCCGCGGTGGTCTCGTCGACCGGCCTGTTCACGGCTACGACTCCTCCGAAGGCGCTCTTGGGATCGGCAGCGAACGCCCTGGAGTAGGCTTCGCCCACCTCCCCCGCCACCGCCGCTCCGCAAGGATTGGCGTGTTTGACGATCACGCAGGCCGGTCGACGGAACTCGAACACCAGGCGCCACGCCGCCTCGGCATCGAAGACGTTCAGATAGCTGAGCCCGGCGCCCTTGTGCTGCACGACGCCGTCCCACCAGCCGAGCTTACCGGCCTCGCGGTAGCGAGCCCCCTGTTGGTGCGGATTCTCGCCGTAGCGGAGCAGTTCGGCGCGCTCGAGCCGCACCGTGAGCCGCTCGGGAAGCGCCTCCCCCGTCCCCTCCAGATAACCGGCTATCGCGCCGTCGTAAGAGGCCGTATGCGCGAACGCCTTGCGAGCGAAGGCGCGCCTGGCCTCCGCGCCACCCCCGGGACGGTCCAGCTCCTCGAGCAGTCGCGGATAGTCGGCAGGATCGACGACCACCCAGACCCGCTCATGGTTCTTGGCGGCCGCCCTGAGCATCGCCGGGCCCCCGATGTCTATCTGCTCGACCGCTTCGGCGAAGTCGACGCCGGGTCGCGAGATCGTATCGACGAACGGGTAGAGGTTGACGACGACGACGTCTATCGGCTCGATCCCCCTTTCCTCGAGCTGACTGCGGTGCTCGGGAAGCTCGCGTGCCAGGAGCCCGGCGTGGATGGCCGGATGGAGGGTCTTGACCCGGCCGTCCAAGATCTCCGGGAAGCCGGTAACGTCGGAGACAGCCTTCACGTCGAGTCCCGCCTCGCGCAGCGTCCGGTAGGTGCCACCGGTCGAGATCAACGTGAAGCCGGCCTCGCGCAAGCCCTTGGCCAGGGGCACGAGGCCGGTCTTGTCCGACACGCTCAGCAGTGCTACGGGCATCGCGACCGATAGTAGCAAAGGCTGGAGCCGTCCAGTGCAGCGCGGAGCGGGCGGTGGTCAGGGAGCTACTGTCCCTCGGTCGCCTCGGTTGCCTCGCCCTCCTGTGCCGGCTCCGTGTCGGCTTCGGCCGGAGCCTCCTCGGCAGCATCCTGCTCGCTGCTCTCGTTGGCTGCGGCCGCCTCCTCACGCGCCTGGGCCAGCAGGTTCTCCACCTCGATCTCCTCGCGGAGGCCGTCCAGCCACTCGCTCTCGATCTGAGCCCGCTCCTGGGCCAGCACCGCCTGCTCGACCTGTTCACGGACCTCGGCCAGCGGACGCACCCGTTCGGGCGTGCGTTCGGCAACCAGCACTACGAACGTCTCCTCGGTCTGCGGCTCTTCGGCAGCCGCTTCCTCACCCTCCTCGCCGGCGGCGTCGCCCGGCTCCTCTGCTGTCTCCTCCGTTGTCTCCTCTGCGGTCTCCTCCGTGGACTCCTTTGCAGGTACCTCGGTCTCGAGAACGAGGACGTCGGACACCTCGAGTTCGCTCCCGGGCAGCGGTTCGAAGGCATCGGTGGCGAATAGGGCCCGGTCGAGCGCCTCCTCCAGCTGACCCTCGCGTACCGTACCCAGGTCAGTGATACTACCGCCCTGCTCCTCGGCCGCGGCCTCGACTTCCGTTCCTTCCAGTACCGACGCGCGGAACGACTCGGCCGTTTCCTGCGACTCGAACTCCACACGGGTGACGTCGGCCTGAGCCGGAACGACGTAGCGACCGGTGTTCGCCTCGTAGAACTCCTGAACACGCTCCTCTTCGACGGTTGCGTCGCGGCTCACGTAGTCGCGGGCCTGTTGCGCGACCAGGGCCTCGCTGCCCACGAAGTCGGCATCCAACTGCTGGGCGCCCAGATAGGCGAGCTTCTGCTCGATGAGGTTCTCCAAGATCGTCGGCTTGAAGAACTCGACGATGAGCGGCGCAAGCTGAGGGTTGAGATTCTGCTGGATCTGCTGACTGCTGTAGGTTGCGAGGGCTAGCTCCGAGGCCATGATCTCCTCGTCCCCCACTCGAGCCACAGGATAATCCTCGTACTCGAGCTCGCTGCCCTCTGGGATGGTGATCTGCGCTTCCTGCCGAAGCTCCTCGATGTGCTGCTGCACGACTCCCGCCTGCTTGGCGGCAAGAGCGTCCTCACGAACCTGATCGGCGACCTCTTCGAACGGACGCGGGCTCTCGGGGACGAACTCCTCCACCTGCACGAGGTAGAAACGACCGCCGCTCTCGATGACGTCGGTGAGCCCTGGTCCTCGCAGGGAGAACGCTGCGGAGGAGACGGCCTGCGGCAAGGCTGCCCGGCCGACCGGCTCGGGCTCGCTCGAGCCCTGCGGCGCGCCGAGGGCGCCACCCCTGTCGGCCCACTCCTCGGAGTATTCGCCGGCGAGTTCGGCGAAGCTCTCCCCTGCCCGGACGCGTTGGCGCAGCTCCTCCGCGAGCTCGGCGTCGTCCACTACGATCGCTCGCGCGACGATACGCTCCTCGCTCTGGTAGAGATCCCGGTTCGCCAGGTAGAAGGTCTCCACCTCGGCGTCCGTGACCTCGACGTCTTCGATCAGGTTCTCTTCGTACTTCTGCCTGCGGAGCTGCTCCTCGATGTAGTCGCGGAACTGCTGATCGGTGAAGCCGGCCTGGCCGATGAGCTGCTTGTACGCCTGATCGTTGCGGCGCCCGGCGACACCTTGAGACTCGCGGAACTCATCGACCCGCTGGCGTACCTCGCGGCCCGACACTCGGGTCCGAGCGGCCGCCTGGTCTAACAGTTCCTGACGGATCAGCTGGTTGACGAGGAGCAGTTCGAGGTCCTCCCCCACCTGCCCCTCCGTGACCGAGCTGAACAGCGGGTTCTGCCGCACCCGAGCCACCTCGATGTCGGATATCGTCTCGCCGTTGACGATCAGGGCGGGCTGGCCACCATCTGCGAGGCCGCTGCCCAGGTTGCCGAGGCTGGGGGTGAAGGTGATGACCATGCCGACCAGCAACCCGATCGAGATGACCCAGAGAATGATGGTGTTGGTCCGCCTGCTGAGCTTCATGCCTTACTCTTCCTCCTCGGCGCCGCAGGCACCCTTCCGTTTGGGGGCTTCGCGACGGTCGGTGCAGATAACTGGTCGTGACCGGGTCCAGCCAACATGCGAGCGCGCACAGCGACCCGAGAGTTGCCGAGTGGTACCGGCTTTCTGCCGCTGGCTGGGGTTACGACTGCCGGTCTTCGCCGGCTCGATTCACGCGCAGCAATGTATCACAGGGCGCCGGTGAGAACGCTTAGGCGGGGCGATCGGGGCGGACCCCGGCGGTCGCTCCAGATGCGACTCCACTGCTCACCCGTGTTATACTTGCGGCCGCCTTCCGGACGGCCCGGCAGCACCGCCGGCCACTTCGCGCGCCCGTAGCTCAGTCGGATAGAGCGTTCGCCTCCGGAGCGAAAGGCCGCAGGTTCGAATCCTGCCGGGCGCACCACCCGAAATCAGTGAACGATCGAGCCCGCGGTTCGTTCGGGCTCTTCACCAGCCCCGGAAGCGAGGCCAGTATCCGAGTTCGCCCGAACGGTGGGCCGGCAGGACCTGGTAGCCGTCGAACTGGGCGGCGGTCGCGCAGGCATGGTTCGGGAGGATGCGCAGGAGCGTCCCCACGGGCAGCTCCGGCAAGCGAGATTCGATGCCCTCCCGTGCTGCGACGATGCCGTGCTCCTGGCTGGTGCTCACGACGATGAGGTCTCCCAGCACCGCACCCTCCAGGTCGCAGACGACGCCGTACCCCTGGTCGACCAGCTGGTCGGCAGTTCCTCGATCACGAGAGAGAGCCATCCAGCCCGCGTCCACGACCGTCCAGCCGCGCTCGCGCTGATGGCCGATGACGGTCGTGAGCACGGAGATGGCGATGTCATCGAGGGCGCAGACGCCGATGCCGGCCATCACCAGATCGAAGAAGGCGTAGACACCGGCGCGGACCTCGGTAACGCCGGTGAGGTCACGGGCGAAATGGGCGGTAGGAGTGGAGCCCACGCTCACGACGGGAGCCTGGTGGCCCGCCGCCCTTAGTCGCTCGGCGGCGGTGACGGCGGCCCGGCGTTCGCGTTCGGCGAACGCTGCCAGGGCTTCGGCACCGACTGCATGGTAGCTCTCCCCGGCATGGGTGACGACCCCGCGCAGTTCCGCACCCCCGTCCGAGACGACGTTAGCCAGCTCGACGACTTCGGGATCGGCCGGCCGCAAGCCCGATCGGTGACCGTCGCTGTCGATCTCGATGAACACGGGGATAGGGTCATCGGACTCACGCGCGGCGCGCGCAACAGCTTGGGCCTGCTCGCGAGAATCCAGCACCACGCTCAGATCGCAGCCTTCCCGGCGCAGCTTGAGCACCCGAGTCAGTTTCGAGGGTGCTATGCCCACCGCGTAGAGGATGTCGCGCACCCCGGCCCTGGCGAAGACCTCGGCTTCCTTCAGGGTCGAGACCGTCGCTTTCCCGTCGGTAACGATGCGTTGGGCTGCGTCCACAGACTTCACGGTCTTGAGATGGGGCCGCGAGACGACGCCCAGGCCGGCGAGGCGTTGGCGAAGCCGCTCGACGTTCCGCAGCATCCGCCCCTCATCGAGGATCAGAGAGGGTGTCGGCAGCGACCGGAGGCTCTCGCTAGGTTCCACGCTGGCGCGAAGGATAACCCGCGTGGCGCGTCGAGCTGGCGTCGGGCGGTTCCACTCACTCGAATCTGGAAGGCGGGCTCATCTCGCCGCCACTCCACCGAAGTAGCGGTTCGGGGTGAACGGCAGGCCCCGCAACAGGCGGACGGCCTGCGCCAGCGGCGCGTCGTAGCCGCGCGCCAGTTCCTCGAGGTCGTTCTTGGCCTGCACGTCCGGGGTGACGCCCTCCGAGAAGTCGACGCCGCTCGCGCTCACCAGGTTCGCCACGGCCACCATCACGATGCTGCCATCGGGAAGATCGAAGCTCTGCACCGCCTCGACGTTCCCTCCCGTGGGCTCGCCCACCACGCGCGCGACACCCTGCTCCTGGAGGACCAGGGCGGCCAGCTCGCCGGCGCTGCTGTTGCTGCTGTCCACCAGGACCGCGACCGGCCCGTCGAAGTGCGCCGGCTCACGCACGAAGCGCCTGAGCAGGACCCGGCCGTGCGGGTCTTCGAGCCACACAGCGCCGATGCCGTCCTGTACCGCGTAACGCCCTTCCCAGACGATCTCGCCTCGACTCGTCGCCCGCGCCCAGTTGCCCTCGACGAAGGCGCCCACGGTGAGACCCAACTCACCTATGCGCCCCCCGGGATTGCCACGCAGGTCGAGGATGAGGCTCGTCATCCCCTCTTCCTTCAGCTGGGCGACCAGCTCGTGTACCCTCTCGCCCACGTCCATCCGATTGAAACTGGGCAGGTAGATGTAGCCGAGATGCTCGGCCAGCATCTCGCCCTGCGGCATGTCGCGGGCCAGTTCGACGGGGAACGGCATCGGAGTCAGCTCCAGTCGCAGGCGCACACCGCCCCGCAGCAGTTCGAACTCGGCGGTCTGCCGCTGGCTGGCCGACGCGAGAAGTCGCCAGACGAGCGGCGTGGGCAACGAGCCACTAAGGTCCCTCCCGTCCAGCGCCACGATCAGGTCGCCCCGGCGGAGGCCCGCCTCGTCGGCGGCGCTGCCCGGGAACACCCTCTCGACCACCAGACCGCTGCCCCTCAGCAACCGCGCCTGGAAGCCGAAGCGCGACTCATCGCCGGCGCCCAGCTCGGCACCCTCCGCGAACGACAGCCTGCCCAGCCATACCGAGTGCTCGTCACCGAGCGAGCGGACCATCTGTGAAAGGACCAGGTCGAACGCCTCACGGCTGCCGGCCGAGAGCGCGCGCTCGCGGTAACGGTCGGCCCACTCGTCCCAGTCCCGATAACCAGGATCCCAGTAGTAGCGACTGAAGACCTCCACCAGCGCCTCGAAGGTCCGGCTCCGTTCGGCCCGCGCGCTCGCCTGCCCCACCTGGGCGGCGGCGAACGGCAGGGCGAGCGCCACGAATGTGGCCAGGAGCGGCAGTAACCGCGACCGAGGTGTCACGAAGCCAGTGTAGTCGCGCCCAGGAGGGCCGAAGGTGACGTGAGGCGAGGTAGCGGCGCCGCTACCACACAGGCAGCGTCTCGTGTTCGGAACGAAGCCAGGGCGATTCAACGATCAACCCCTCGCCGCCGAAGAGTTCCACCTCTTCCCCCTCGATCAGGAGGACCACGCCATCCACGTCGGCGGGCTGAGTGAGCGTGTAGAAGAGCTGGAACAAGCGGCCCTGCATCGCGGCGCTGCCACCCCCCATCTCGAACTCCCGGGAGAGGTCGACGCTCACGATCCCGTCGTCGAACCGTACGTCGTTGACGACGGTAGCCGCGGGCACGACGCTGCTGAGCCCCCGCGCCCGCTCGGCCTCGCTGGGCCCCTGGGCCAGCATCCGCACTGCATCCCGCGCTCTCTCCTCGGGCGCGTCGGACCTGCTCATCCGGCCCACGGGTTCCAGGTGGAAGGAGTTCGGATCGACGGCGACGAAGTAGACAAGGGTGTCGGGCAGTCGGCGCATGGTCTGGATGGTCAGCACCGCAGCCAGGACCAGCAGAAGCAGGACCGCCAGAGCAACGACCCGCAGGACGACGGTCCTCACGATCCCACTCCGCGGCTCTTCAACCGTCGCCGCCAACGGCGCCCTGCTCCTGCGCCAACCGGGCCGCTTCTTCGGCGAAGAAGGCGTAGTCGCCGTTCCCGGGCTCGAGCTCCGAGGCTCGGCCGTACGCCTCGGCCGCCTGCCGGTACTCGCCTCGGGTGAAGTAGAGGCGGCCCAACCAGCCCCAGGCCGTGGCGAACTGAGGGTTCGCCTCCACGGCCCGGCGGAAACCCGACTCGGCCTCCTCGAACTGGGCCATCTGGTAGTGCCTCACAGCGTCGGCGAAGGCGATGCCCGCCTCGCTGCCGAACTCGATCTGCTGCCTTGCCACCTCGAGGAAGTAACTCGCCTCCTCGTCGGCCGGCCTCCGCTCGAGCACCTCTTGCCAGTAGCGAACGGCAGCCTCAGGATCCCCCGACGCCTGGCTGGCGCGCGCCGCCCAGACCCACGCCTCGGTCATCTGCGGGTTGGCCTCGATAGCGCGCTCGAACGCTTGGGCGGCGGCCGCTGCGTCTCCTCGGGCGTAAGCGGTCTGCCCCTCCATGAACGCCCGGCCCGCCTCGACACCCCAGAGGGCCTGCATGTGGGCGACGTCGAGGAAGTATTTCGCTGCCGCGTCACCCGGTCGAAGTTCGAGGACCCGCTCCCAGTAGTCGGCGGCGGTTGCCGGGCGACCGAGTTCGAGGGCGGTGCGGCCGGCCCATGAGGCGGCGTCGACGAAAGTGTCGTTCAGCCGGACAGCCCGGGCGAACGATTCGAAGGCGTCGAGGACGCGCTCCTCCTCGTAGGCCGAGAGGCCCTCACGGTAGGCGCGGCTTGCCGCCTCTCCCACCCGCTCCCGCTCCGAGATCAGGGTCAGGTAGTAGCTGGCCGTGTCGTGCCCGGGATCTATCGCCAACAGCCGCTCGAAGTAGCTGCGCGCCGCCTCCGGCTGATCCAGCTCGAGATTGATGCGCCCCAGCCAGTAAAGCGCTTCGGCGTTCTCCGGTACCTCTCTGATGACCGCCTGGTAGTAACCCAGGGCCGCGGCCAGGTTCCCCGAGCGGTAGCGCGAGTAGCCGAGCTGATTGCCTGCCTCGGCGAACGCCTGGGCCGGCGGCGGACCCTCGTCATCGGGTTGCGGTTCGAGCGTGCCGCCCGCCTGAAGGTACCGGTTCCAGGCTTCGAAGGCGCGCACGTACCAGTTCACTTCGCTGTAGGTCGTCGCCAGCAGCCGCTGTGCTTCGAGGTTGTTCGGCTCGAGCACCAGCGCGCGCCGGGTCAGATCCAGAGCGCGGGCCCAGAAGCGCCGGTCGGGGGTATGGATGTCGTAGGTCGCCCTGGCCTCGCGGGCCGAAGCCCTCGCTTCGGTGAGCAGCTCCTGCACGCTCGACTGCGACCAGGCGATGCCGGCGACGCCGAATAACAGCAGTGCCAGCCACACTCTAGGCATGGTTCGAGTCTAGCACCGGCCCACCAGTGGTCACGGGGCATGCCTGCCGAGCCCTCAGGCGCCGGGTCGGCACCGCGTCGCCATGCCAGCTGGACTACTCGCGGGCGATGCCGAACCTCTCGATCGATCGCCTGAGCACAGGCAGGTCGATGAACTCGTCCAGGCGGAGTGCATCCTCCGAGTCGAAGGCGGTACTGTTACGCGAGCCGAACTTCACCTGCATGGTGAAGTGACTGTCGAGCGCCACAGCCGAATCGACTGCTCCCGGTGCGTTCGATCCTTCTCTCACGAGCCAGGCGTGGAAGAGCAGAGGCATCCACTCATCCAGTTCGGGGGCGCTCCCTTCGATCACTTCCCGCAGGACGCCAGTGATCCTGGTCTTCTCGGGATGAGGCACGCAGACGCGCTGGAGATGCCGACCGCCTCTACCTGCGGCGCTGATTGGGGTAGCTATGACCGTGGCTTGCGCTTCACCGGCGGCACAAGGGTCGACCTCGCCGGGATCGGGCAGGAACGCTACTACCCGCAGGACATTGGGCGGGCCCTGCATCGGATGCTGGTCGAGGAAAGCGCTGATGCCTCCGCGTCCATAGATGAGGTGGAATGTCGTCGCGTCGTCGGGGATCTCGATCTCGACGGCTACGGCCTGATCGAACAGGTCGAGGACGTCCCTGGTCGTTACAGCACTGCGCACTACACCTTCTGCTAACGAGTGCGCCGTCAACAGCAGAGCGAACACCATAATGAGTCGCATCGGTACCTCCGTTTCGGTGCCGGATGCTACCATCCCATCCGGTTCGTAGGCGCGGTATGTTCCGAGTCGAGGACCGACTCGAGCCTCACGAGGACTTGCTCGTCGTCCAACCTGACCTTGCGCCTCCCGGGTCCACTCGGTACGGTAGTGGGCGGCTTCCGAGGGGGCTCAGAGTTATGTTCGAGAGTCTAGGCAACAGACTTCAATCCGTGTTCGACAGCCTCAAGGGTCGGGGCAGACTCACCGAGGCAGAGGTGAAGACGGCGCTCCGCGAGGTGCGGGTGGCGCTGCTCGAGGCCGACGTCAACCTGGAGGTCGCCCGCGACTTCACCAAACGGGTACAGGAGAAGGCGGTGGGCTCCGAGACGCTGATGTCGCTGCGTCCGGACCAGCGGGTCATATCCATCGTCCATGAGGAACTGATCGGGGTGCTGGGCGGCAAGTCGGTGCAGCCCGACGTGCGCAGCGAGGGGAACGTCTGGCTGCTGATGGGCCTCCAGGGCGCCGGCAAGACCACGACGGCCGGCAAGATCGCCTACCGCTACAAGAGCCAGGGCCGCCGGCCGCTGCTCGTGGCCGCCGACACCCAGCGCCCGGCCGCGCGCGACCAGCTGAAGGTGTTGGGCAAGCAGATCGGCGTCCCGGTACTAGAGGTGGAGGACGACGAGCCCGCGGGTCGGACCCGCGAGCGGCTCGACGACTACCTCAAGCGGGACTTCCGCGACCTGGTGATCGTGGACACCGCCGGCCGCCTGCAGATCGACGAGGGGCTGATGGATCAGCTCGCCGAGCTGCGCGAGGCGCTCGAACCGCGCGAGGCGATGCTGGTGGTCGACGCCATGACAGGTCAGCAGTCGCTGCCGGTGGCCAGGAGCTTCGACGAGCGGGTCGGCGTCACCGGCCTCATCCTCACCAAGCTCGATGGCGACGCCCGCGGTGGGGCGGCCCTTTCCGCACGGCACGTGACCGGCAAGCCCATCTACTTCGCGGGGATGAGCGAGAAGATAGACGGTCTCGAGCCGTTCCACCCAGACCGGATCGCTTCACGGATCCTCGGCATGGGCGACGTTCTCACGCTCGTGGAGAAAGCGCGGGCGCTGGAGGCCGATGACGAGGCCGAGGAGGTTCGCAGCCTCACCGACTTCACCCTTCAGGACATGCTCACCCAGATGCGCAAGATCAAGCGTATGGGCTCGTTCACCGACATCCTGAAGATGATCCCCGGTGCCAACAAGATGCTGCCGGCGGGGGCCAACATCGATGAGAAGGAGATCGCCCGGGTCGAAGCGATCATCTCGAGCATGACCGAGAAGGAACGCACGAACCCTCGACTCCTCAACGCCAGTCGCCGCAAGCGGATCGCCGCCGGCTCGGGCACCACCGTTCAGGACGTCAATCGCCTGATGAAGAACTTCGAGCAGATGAAGAAGATGATGAAGCAGATGGGCAGGCGTCCTCCCGGCCGCGGGATGCCGCCTGGCCTGGGTCGCTGACGATCCGAGGTACGGGCCCGGGGGGCGGCGCGGGGATGCCGCCGGGACTAGTTCGCCGACGGCGGGAATGCCCTTGGGCCTGGGCGCCGAGGCCCGATTCGAGGCCGGCGGAGCGGCCGGCCGACGCCACTGGCGGCTGGCACCGGTTAAGGTGTAGCATGCGTAGTTTGAGCCGCCGCCCCCAGTGGACGGCAAGCCCTGTTCGGAGGAAGTGGAAGTTATGGTGAAGATCCGTCTCATGCGCATGGGCGCCAAGAAGAACCCGCACTACCGCGTAGTAGTGGTCGATTCGCGCAAGAAGCGCTCCAGCGACTACATCGAATCGCTGGGTCACTACGATCCCCGCGAGACCACCCCGGAGCCGCTCAAGATCGATACCGAGCGCGCCAACTACTGGCTGGCGCAGGGAGCGCAGCCTACCGAGACGACCGTCCGGCTCCTCGAGAAGGTCGGCGTAGAAGTGCCCTCGGTCCGAGCGAAGCGCACGGAAGGCTACCGCCGGCGCAGCGCCGACCAGGCCTAGCATCCCACCATGGCGCCCCTCGAGCTCGTCACCTACATCGTCCAGAATTTGGTCGCCGAGCCGGAGAGGCTCGCCCTTCACGCCGAGCGCGACGGCCGCGGCATCCGCATCGAGATCCGCTGCGCCCCCGACGATGCCGGAAGGGTCATCGGGCGTGGCGGCCGCATCATCAACAGCCTCCGGACTCTCGCCCGGGCCGCGGCCGACGGCAGCCAGCGGGTAGAAGTCCAACTGATCGACTGAGCCGCAAGATCGACGAGCGACAGTGACCAGCCGTTCCGGTGCAGCAGAGGGCCCGCCGGAAGGCTACGTGCTCCTGGGCCGGCTGGGCAAGACGTTCGGGCTGAAGGGCGCCCTCCACTTCCGCTCACTCGGGTTGCCCGAGAGCGAAGCGCTCTTCGAGCTCGAAGAGGTGTTCGTGACCGGGCTCGGCGTCCTGGCCATCGCTGAGGTGAAACCACACGGTGCCAGCCTGCTCGTGTCGTTCGAAGGGATTCGACGGGTGGAGGAGGCCCGGCCACTGGTGAACGCGCAAGTCTACGCCGAGCCGGCGTCTTTGCCGCCGCCAGCCGAGGGCGGCCAGTACGCCGATGCCCTCAGAGGTCTTCCCGTGCTCGTCGACGGCAGACCGTTCGGAACGGTCGCCGACCTTGCCGGAGTGGCCGGCGCCGAACTGCTCACGGTAGAACGGCCCGAGGGCGGCGAAGCTCTCATCCCGCTGCGCGCGCCCTACGTGCAGGTCGCCCGTCACGAGGTGCTGGTCGAGGACCCTCCGCCCGGGCTGATCGATCCGAACGAGCAGCTGTGAAGTACACCGTCTACACCCTCTTCCCGCAGCTGATCGAGCCGTGGCGGGAGGAGGCCCTGCTGGGCAAGGCGGTGCGCTCGAGCCTGCTCGAACTGGACGTGCGTGATCTGCGCGCATTCGCATTAGACAAGCACAACAAGGTCGACGACACCCCGTACGGCGGCGGAGCCGGCATGGTCATCAGGGTCGACGTCGCCGCCCGGGCTATCGAAGAGGCGAGGTCTCAGGACCCGCCACCCGACGAGGTGATCCTCCTCTCGCCCGCTGGCGAGCCGCTCACCCAAGCCGTCGTTTCGGAACTCGCCGGGAAGGCCCACCTTTGCCTGCTGTGTGGGCGCTACGAGGGCTTCGACGCCCGCGTCGAGACGCTGGTCGACCGCGAGGTCTCGATCGGCGACTTCGTGCTGATGGGCGGAGAACTGGCGGCCCTGGCTCTGGTCGAGGCGACCGCCCGGTTGGTCCCGGGTGTGCTCGGGGACGAGGAGAGCCACCGTCAGGACTCCTTCGCCACCGGGCTGCTCGACTACCCGGAGTTCACGCGTCCGGCGGAGTTCGACGGGATGGCGGTCCCCGAGATCCTCCTCTCCGGGCACCACGGGCTGGTGGCGAAGTGGCGCCGCCGGGAGGCGCTCAGGCGCACCCTCGAACGGCGCCCGGACCTGTTGGAGGCGCTCGTACTCAGCGACGCCGACAGGTCGATCCTGCAGGAGCTGCGGGCCGAGAGGGAATCGTGAGAGAACGGGCGGCCCTCGTGGGACCGCCCGCCGTGTCCAGCTGGTGTGCCTACTGCTGTTGTCCCTGCACCCTCTCGATCACCAGCGGGGTGATATCGAGTCCTTCCTGGGCGTAGACGACCAGATTCGTGCCCTGCGGTCCCGCTACGCCAGCATCGAGCACGATCGAGTAGCCGTTCTCCTGGGCGATAGCCTTGATCGCCTGATCGACGGCCTCGACGGCCGGCTGCGCGGCCTCGGCGATGTCGGCTTCCCAACGCTGCTGAACTGACTGGAGCGTGGTCACCAGCGTCTGGTAGCGCTCCTGCTCTTCGGGGGTGAGCTGCTGGCCCTGCCGGGCCTTGTTGGCGATCTCCTGGATGCTCTGCTGGAGTCCGGCGATCTCCTCCCGGGCCTGGGCTTCGAGGTCGGCGATCTGCTGGCCGGCCGGGTGAGCGGCTATGGCCGCCTGCGAGTTCACGAAGACGATCTTCGTGTCGGTTTCCTGTGCGGTCAGGTTGGTCGACGCCACCCCGAGAATGGCGACAACAGCGAGGATCAGCAGGGTGAGTCGTTTCATAGCGGGCTAAGTGTAACACCGGCATCATGAGAAGCTGCGCCGCATCCCGAAGGGTCAGCGGGCAGGCGAAGAGGTGTATCAATGGCTCCCGCTCCAATCGACCTCGGCCCCCTGGGCCTGATCTTCGCCGGCGTCCTGGGCGCCCTGATAGGCTCGTTCTCGAACGTCGTCATCTACCGGCTCCCGCGCCGTGAATCGATCGCCTTCCCGGGCTCCCACTGCCCCCGTTGCAACCACGAGCTCTCTCCTCTCGAGCTCATCCCGATCCTCTCCTGGCTCGTGCAACGCGGCCGCTGCCGCAGCTGCCGTTCGCCGATCTCCATCCGCTACCCGATCGTCGAGGGGCTCATGGCACTCGGTTTCGTCCTCATCTGGTGGAACTGGCCGCCTCACGAGGCAGGGCTCGCCTTCGTGCCGCTGGCGGCTCTCTTCGCGGTCCTGCTGATACTGGCCGCGATCGACCTCGATACCTTCACCCTTCCCGACGTTCTCACGCTGCCGGCCCTCGCGGTGGCGCTCCTCGCACCACTGCTCTTCCCCGCCGGCACCGGATTGCCGACGGTGGCCAACGCGGTCGCGGGAGCGGGTATCGGGGCCGGAGTACTCGTAATCATCAACCGCGTGGGCGCGCTCATCCTTCGCCGCTTCCGGGACACCGGAGAGCGTCTCTGGCCGATCGGCTTCGACCAGGTCAACGTCGCCGCCCTCGCGGGAGCGCTCGCCGGTTGGCAGACAGGCGCCCTCTGCGCGCTGCTGTCGCTGGTCGTGAACCTGCTCGCCCGCAGGCCCGTGCGGTTGCCGGAGCCGCTCGTTCTGCCCCTCTGGTTCGGCGCGCTGCTGCTCGCCGCGGCCGGCCTCACCGTTTCGCCGCTGGTTGCGGTGGGCGGCAGCCTCGCCGCTGCCGGCACCGCTGCCATCGCTGGCGCGATCTACTGGTGGTTCGCCGAACTGACCGGCCGGGTCGGACCGGAGGCTTCGCCATCCGACGCCACTGGCAAGGTGGAGGCTCCTGCATTGGCCGGCGACGAAGACGACGAACCGGTTGCGATGGGGTTCGGGGACGTGAAGCTGGCCGCGGTCATGGGCGCGATGCTGGGCTGGGAGAAGCTTCTGCTGGCGGTATTCCTCTCCTTCATCGTGGGTGCGATCGGCGGAGTGACCGGTCGCCTGCTCGGCGGCGACAGGGTGGTGCCGTTCGGCCCTTACCTCGTGGTAGGCGCGTTCGTGGCGCTCTTCCAGGGCGACGCCATCATCGGCTGGTACTTGGGCCTGCTCGCGATCTGAAGCTGGAGCCCGGCAGACGGGTCGGGCGGCGTCGCCGCGACCCCGGATCGCTCGCACGGCTGGCCCCTACCCGCGCCCTGAACGAGTTTTCAGCGTGGTAGAGTCTCGCTCGACGGTCGCCCAAGCGCGGCCAAGAGGGAGCCACAATGTCGTCCAACGATTGCATCTCGCAGTGCTGCTAGCCAACGTCGAAACCCTCCGGGGTCGGGACCTGCTGTCGCTCGAGGATCTGAGCCGTGAGGAGTTCGCTGCGCTCCTCGATCTCGCCATCGACCTGAAGGTGGCCTGGAAGCGGGGCGATCGGCCACAACCGCTTCGCCACAAGACGCTGGCGATGATCTTCGAGAAACAGTCACTGCGCACCCGCTCCACGTTCGACATCGCCATGTTCCAGCTAGGTGGACACTCGGTACTGCTCTCGCAGAACTACATCGGCTGGGGCGTCCGCGAGACGATCCGGGACGTTGCCCACAACCTGGAACGCTGGGTCGAGGGGATAATGGCGCGCACCTACGGCCACTCGACCCTCACCGAGCTGGCTCACCACGCCGATGTTCCCGTGGTGAACGGTCTCTCCGACATGCTCCACCCCTGTCAGCTGATGGCAGACTACCTGACCATGCGCGAGGTCTTCGGCGGGCTCGAGGGGTTGCGGGTAGCGTTCGTCGGCGACGGCAACAACGTCTGCAACTCCCACATCTTCGCGGCGATGCAGGGGGGCACGGAGCTGACGATCGCCTGCCCGCAAGGGTACGACCCCGATGCCGGCGTGCTCGAACGGGCGAGGAGCCGCGGAGCCGTGGTGAACATCGTCCGCGAGCCGCGCGAGGCGGCCGAAGGCGCCGACGTCCTCTATACCGACGTATGGATCTCGATGGGTCAGGAGGAGGACACCGAGCAGCGGCGCCAGGCGTTCCGCGGGTACACGGTCACGCCGGAATGGTTCGAGGACCTCTCACCCAGGGGGATATTCATGCACGACCTGCCCGCGCACTACGGCGAGGAGTGCGTCGAGGAGGCGGTCTACCACTCGCGCAGCCGGGTGTTCGATCAGGCAGAGAATCGGCTGCACGCCCATAAGGCCATCCTCACCGCGCTGCTGGGCTCAGAGGACGCCCTCGTCTGATGATAGAGGTAGCCGTGCTGGGGGCCAGCGGCTACGGCGGTGCCGAGCTGATCCGTCGCCTCTCGAGGCACTCGGAGGTCAAGGTCGTCGCCCTCGGCTCGCGGGCGTTCGCCGGTCAGCCGCTTGAGGCGTGCTGGCCGCACCTGGCCGGTCTCACCGATGCCCGCTTCGTGTCGCCCGAAGAGGCGCTGGAAGCCGGGAACGTGGTGTTCACCGCCACTCCCCACGGCGCCACGGCGCCGCTCGTCGCCCAGGCGCGATCGGCTGGGAAGCGAGTGGTCGATCTCTCGGCCGACTTCCGCCTACCGCCGCAGGTGTACGAGCGGTGGTACGGCCAGGAGCACCAGCATCCGGAGCTGTACTCCGAGGCGCGCTACGGGCTGGTCGAACTCCACCGCGAGGAGTTGGCGGGGGCAAGCCTCATCGCCAGCCCCGGCTGCAACGCCTCCGCCGCCAGCCTGGCGCTCGCACCGCTTGCCGCCGCCGGGTTACTGGGGGAGCAGGTGAACGCGACCATCATGACCGGCGTGTCGGGCGCTGGACGAGGGCCGGCGCAGGCGTTCCATCTGCCCGAGTCGGCCGAGAGCGTCAAACCGTACAAGGTTGCCGGCGAACACCGACACACGGCCGAGATCGAACAGACCCTCGGCCGGGCCGCGGTGATGGGCAAGACACTCCTAACACACACGCCCGCCGACCCTCTGCCCGTGACTTTCAACCCCCACCTGGTGCCGATGATCAGGGGCATCCTGGCCACGTGCACGACCGGGCCGCGGGACGGGGACATGAGTACCGGGCGGGCGCTCGAGATCTACCGCGAGTACTACGCAGGAGATCCGATGATCCACGTGCAGGCTGAACTTCCGCAGACGAAGTCGGTGGCGGGCAGCGACCGCACGATCGTTTCGGTTCGCGTCGACAAGCGCACCGGAACGGTGGTCGCCTTCGCCGCCATCGACAACCTCGGCAAGGGGGCGGCGGGTCAGGCGGTGCAGAACTTCAACGTCATGCACGGTCTGCCCGAGACACTGGGACTCGAGCTGGAAGGGCGCTGGCCATGAGGCTCCCTCAGGGGTTCAGGGCTGGCGGCATCGCCGCAGGGCTCAAGCGTTCGGGCCGTCACGACCTCGGAGTGGTGGTCGCCGACGAGCCGGCCGTGTGGGCCCTCGCCACCACCACGAATCTGGTCCACGCCGCTTGCGTCGAGCGGAACCGCTCGCTCCTCGAGGCGGGCGGACCGGTCCAGGCGATCGTGGTCAACTCCGGAAGCGCCAACTGCGCCACGGGGGAGGGTGGGGCGTTGGACAACGAGGAGTACGCGCGGATGGTCGCCTCGGCCCTCCACCTCTCCGGTGGGAGCGACGTACTCACCGCCAGCACCGGCGTGGTAGGGGTCCCGCTGCCGCTGGACGGCATAAGGCAGGGGTTGCCGAACCTCACGCACTCGCTCTCTTCCGATGGCGCCGACTTCGCCCGGGCCGTAATCACCACCGACACAGTGACGAAAGAGGTCGCCGCCGAACTTCCCGGAGGTGGCCGGATCGTTGGCGTGGCGAAGGGCTCGGGGATGATCCATCCGAACATGGCGACGATGCTAGCCTTCGTGCTCACCGACGCGAAGGTGGAGCAGGAGGCGCTTCGCGACCTGTGGCGCCAGATCGTCGCCCGCACCTTCAATCAGATCACGGTGGATGGCGACACCTCTCCCAACGACATGGCAATGTTGCTCTCGAGCGGTCGAACCGAGACCGAGTGGCGGTCTTTCGCGGCGGCGCTGGCGGGCGTGTGCCGGCGCTTGGCGCAGAAGATAGCCCGAGACGGCGAGGGCGCGACGAAGCTGCTGACCGTGAAAGTAGAAGGAGCGAGGAGCGGCGAGGAGGCGCGGGCGGCAGCCCGAGCGGTCGCGGGCTCGCCGCTGGTGAAGGCTGCCGTCCACGGGAACGATCCGAACTGGGGCCGCATCCTCGTCGCCCTGGGGCGCTCCGGGGCTCAGTTCGACCCCGGCCAGGCGACCATCTCGCTGCAGGGGACGACGGTCTACCGGGAGTCACCTGTCGATTTCGATGCCGCCGAGGTCTCCCGTGCCCTCGCCGATCCCGACGTGCTCATCCATGTCGAGCTGGGCGCCGGCGATGGCAGTGGCACCGCCTGGGGCTGCGACCTCTCCGCCGAGTACGTGAGGATCAACGCCGACTACACGACCTGACGTTCGTCTCTGGCGGCCTCCATGAAGGTGCGGTCGCATCCTCTCGCGGCGATACCGGAATCACTCGTGCCCGCTCATAGGTCCACCAACGATCACCTGTAGTCGTTCTCCTTGAGTTCGATCACCCAGGCGCGCCTCTCGCAGATCTTCCCGTCGCGCATCCGGAACACCTCGGCCATCGACATCCGCATCACATCGCCGTTGTCGCGCCTCACCGCTCCTTCGAGTTCCGCCATCACGACATCCCCCTCCTCCACCATGCGCACGACCTCGAGCTGAGGCGGCCCAACGAACCCTTCGCCCTCGATCGCGGCGTCGTACGCCTCTTTACCCGAAAGCCGGAAGGCGCCGAACACGGTCCACTCGATGTCGTCCGTCAAGCAACTCAGTATCTGGGCATGATCGTTCTTACGAAATCCATCCAGGTAGGTTTCGACAACCTTCTTGTTCTGTGACATCTGCCAGGTCCCTTCCTACGGTTCCCACGTCGGGGAGAACCAGGCGCCGCAGCCGACCCCTACCTACGCTTGTTCGCTATATGTATCGCCCTTCCGTGCGCGTGCTCGGCTGCCTCCATGAACGTCTCGCTGATGGTGGGGTGCGGGTGCTGGGTGAGGGCGACGTCCTCGAGGGTCGCGCCCATCTCGATCGCCAGGGCCGCCTCGGCGACGATGTCGCCTGCGTTCGGCCCGACCATGTGGAAACCGAGCAGCAAGTCGGTCTTCGAATCTCCCACGACCTTGACGAGACCCTCCGCGGCCCCCAGTGACAGGGCCCGGCCCGACGCAGCCATCGGGAAGCTTCCCACCCTGACCTCGTAGCCGGCGTCCTTCGCCTCCTGCTCGGTCATGCCCACTGAGGCCAGTTCCGGCGACGTGTAGATGACGCTGGGCACGACGGTGTCGTAGGCGACCGGTTTGCCGGCGATGTGTTCGGCCGCGACCAGCCCCTCCTTCATCGCCTTGTGGGCGAGGAGCGGGGCGCGCGCAACATCGCCGATCGCGTAGATGTGCTCGACATTCGTCTGCAGTTGGTCGTTGACCGGCACGTAGCCGCGCTCGTCCACGTTCACGCCGACCTCCTCGAGCCCCACTCCCTTGCCGTTAGGGCGGCGCCCGACCGCGACCAGGATCTTGTCGACGGTGATCTTCTCCGTCTTGCCATCGGTCTCGAGGGTTACCTCGATGCCACCCTTGGTCCGCTTCATCGCGCCAGCCTTGGTGCCGGTGCGGAGCTTCATGCCGCGCTTCTCGAGCGCCTTGGCGAGCTCCTTGGAGATGGCCGGGTCGGCCGTCGGCACGATCCTCTCCATCAGCTCGACTACGGTGACTTCGCTGCCCAATGCGTTGTACACGTCGGCGAACTCGAGTCCGATTGCCGACCCGCCGATCGCCAGGAAACGCCTGGGCACCTCGCTCACCATCAGGGCGCCGGTGCTGTC
This sequence comes from Trueperaceae bacterium, assembly GCA_036381595.1. Classification (NCBI taxonomy): domain Bacteria; kingdom Thermotogati; phylum Deinococcota; class Deinococci; order Trueperales; family Trueperaceae; species Trueperaceae bacterium. Next base: position 118,871 of record DASVCN010000024.1, read on the forward strand.
GACCACCGATTCACCGTCGACCTCGAAACCCGGGACTTCGATCGGCCGGGAGCCGGTGGCGACGATGAACGCCTTCGCCGTGTAGCTCTTCTCGCCCACTCTGATCGTGTGCGGGTCGGTGAAACGCGCCTCGCCCTCGATGAGCTCGACCTTGTTCCCCTTGAATAGCTGACCCACGCCGCCGGTGAGTTTCCTGACGACGCTGTCCTTCCAGCCCATCAGCCGCTCCAGGTCGAGCTTCGGCTTGCCGAACGATATACCGTACTCGTCGGCCCCTTTCGCCTCGCGCAGGCTAGCCGCCACATGGAGCAGCGCCTTGGTCGGGATGCAACCGACATTGAGGCACACACCGCCAACGGCGTCCCTTTCGACGCATGCCGTCTTCAGTCCTAGTTGGGCGGCCCGCAGAGCCGCGTGGTAGCCGCCTGGGCCCGAGCCGATCACGATCACGTCGTAGTCCATGAGTCCTCCAATAGAGCTGGTGGCCCGCCAGTGTGCCTGTACCGGCCCAGTGTGGCGGCTTCCTCGACCATCGGCCCGCCGTCGCGGGCGAAACGAGCCCAGTGTACCGTCCGGGACGGGCCGTTCGACTATGCTCTGAACCGGCTATGAACTGGCAGACGATCAAGGATGATTGGCAGCGGCTCAAGCCCGCCGCCGCCGGGCGTTGGCCCCGGCTCGACGAGCGGACGCTCCGCCAGATAGCCGGGAACCGAACCCGGCTGATGGAGGCGCTGCAGGACGAGTACGATCTCACCCTCGAGGAGGCAGGAGTAGAGGTCGACCGCTGGGCCGACACCGTGAGCGAGCATGGGGCGCCGGGGGCCAAGACGTCGGAGTAAGGCGAACCGGCTGGCCGGATCCTCTGCTGCAGCGGTGGAGGAACGCTGTGAGTCGATACGGGCTCGCGCGTGCGGGGTACCGGTGCGAAGGGTGTCCGTTCGATTGACAAGGCCAGTGAAGCCGCTTAGCATTCTCTGGATGAAACGGAACGCGTACAGCCAGCGACTACCAGGGAGGGCCGGGCACTAGCTGGAGCACGAGTCCGAACTCTCTGCTGGCTGCCGCGGCCCGACCACCCTGGTCGGGCCGTCTTCCGTTGGCTTCCAGGAGGAGAAGCGTCAGCATCTATACTGGAGTGATCATGGCGAATACCAGCGAAGCGGCAGCGCCGGCCAAGTCGGCGACCCGCTACGAACCCTCGAAGATCGAACCGAAGTGGCAGAAGCGCTGGCAGGAGCAGGGCATCTACGTCACCGACCTGGAGAGCGACAGGCCGCGCTACTACTTCCTGACCATGTATCCGTACCCCTCCGGCAACCTCCACGTGGGCCACTGGTATGCCGAAGCCCCGGCCGATGCCGCAGCCCGCTACCGGCGCATGCGGGGCTTCAACGTGCTCTTCCCCATGGGTTTCGACGCCTTCGGCCTGCCCGCCGAGAACGCCGCCGTGAACGCCGCACGGGAGGGTAAGGAGGTCCATCCGGCTAGGCTCACCTACGAGCGGATCGCCTACATGGAGCAGCAGTTCCGCAAGATGGGCGCCATGTTCGACTGGACCCGCAAGGTGGTGACCTGCGACCCGGAGTACTACCGCTGGAACCAGTGGTTCTTCATCAAGATGTTCGAGCGCGGGCTCGCCTACCGTAAGGAGTCGTACGTCAACTGGGACCCGGTCGACCAGACGGTGCTCGCCAACGAGCAGGTCATCGACGGCCGCGGCGACCGCAGTGGCGCGCTGGTGGAGCGGCGCCTCATGCCGCAGTGGCACCTCAAGATCACCGAATACGCCGACGAACTGCTCGACTTCTCCGGCCTCGACTGGCCGGAACGGGTGCGGCTCATGCAGACGAACTGGATCGGCCGCTCCGAGGGCGCCCAGGTGGTGTTCGAAAGCGAACAGGGCGACCCGATCGAGATCTTCACGACCCGTCCGGACACCCTCTGGGGAGCCACCTTCATGGTCCTCGCCCCCGAGCACCCGTTGGTCGCGAAGCTCACCACCGATGATCGCCGGGCCGCCGTCGAGGCGTACGTCGCGCGCAGCGAGAGGACCAGCGAGATCGACCGTCAGGCCGAGGGGCGCGAGAAGACCGGTGAGTTCATCGGCGCCTACGCGGTCAACCCGGTCAACGGCGCGCGTATCCCCATCTGGATAGCCGACTATGTCCTCATGACTTACGGTACCGGCGCGATCATGGCGGTTCCGGCTCACGACGAGCGCGACTTCGAGTTCGCCCGTAAGTTCGGCCTCGAGATCGTGCCGGTCATCGCTCCCCCGGGCGGGGAACTCGACGGGACCACGATGACGGAGGCGTACTCGGGCGACGGCGTGATGGTGAACTCGGGCGAGTTCGACGGCACGCCGGCGGGCAAAGGCGAGGGCGATGGCGGTATCTCGAAGGTCACCGGTTGGCTCGAGGAACGCGGCATCGGCGAACGGAAGATCACCTACCGCCTGCGCGACTGGCTGATCTCCCGTCAGCGCTATTGGGGCACCCCAATCCCGATGGTGTATTGCGAGTCGTGTGGCGTGGTGCCGGAGAAGCTCGAGAACCTCCCGGTCGAACTTCCCCAGGATGTCGAGTTCATGCCCACAGGCGAGTCCCCGCTCAAGCACCACCTGGGCTTCCTGAACACCACCTGTCCGAACTGCGGCGAGCCGGCGAAGCGCGAGACCGACACGATGGACACGTTCATGGACTCGTCCTGGTACTGGTTCCGCTACCTGAGCCCTCATATGGACGAGGCGCCGTTCGACAAGCACCTGGCCGAGCGCTGGACGCCGGTGGACACCTATACCGGCGGCATCGAACACGCGATCCTGCACCTCCTGTACGCGCGCTTCTTCACGAAGGTCATACGCGACATGGGCCTCATCGACAGCGACGAGCCGTTCCTGCGGCTCCGCAACCAGGGGATGATCCTGGGTGAGGACAACGAGAAGATGTCGAAGTCGCGCGGCAACGTCGTAGACCCCGACGACCTCGTGGCCACCTACGGCGCCGACTCCGTGCGCGCCTACCTGATGTTCATCGGCCCCTGGGATCAGGGCGGACCCTGGAATCCGAAGGGGATCGAGGGTGTAACGCGCTTCCTCAACCGGGTCTGGAACGTGGTGATGGAGGAGGCCGAGGATCGGCCGGCCGGCAACGGCGACGCGGAGGAGTTGCGCCGCGCCGTCCACAAGGCGATCAAGGAGGCGACCGAGGACTTCGAGGCGTTCGCCTTCAACACGGCGATCGCCGAGCTGATGACGCTCCAGAACACGATGAGCCGGCTCAAGAGCCGCGAGCTGGGCGCGCTGCCCGAGTGGGCCGAGGCGGTGGAGGCCCTGCTCCTGCTCCTCGCGCCCATCGCCCCGCACATCAGTGAGGAGCTCTGGGAACGCACGGGACGCGCGGGCTCGGTACACCTGCAGAGCTGGCCCGACTACGACGAGGAGGCGCTGGTGGCCGACACCGTCACTATCGCCGTCCAGGTGAACGGGAAGGTTCGCGGACAGGTGACAGTGCCGGCGAACGCCCTCGAGGCGGAGGTCCTCGAGGCGGCCAAGGCGGAGCGGAACGTCGCCCGCTATCTCGCCGACGGCCAGCTCGTCCGTGAGATCGTGGTACCGGGCAGACTCGTCAACCTGGTCGTGAAGTGAGCAGCCGCCGCGGTGCAGCCTAGGCGTGTCTAGCCAGTTGATCGTGGTGTTCGGCCTCCCGGGCTCGGGCAAGAGCACTCTGGCCGAGCGTCTGGCGAAGCGGCTGGGCGCCACCGCCCTGAGCAGCGACGTGCTCAGGGCGGAGCTGGGGCTCAAAGGCGACTACCGGATGGAGACCATCAGCGAGGTCTACCGGGTGATGCTGAAGCGTGCCGGCGCGGCGTTGGAGAGTGGGGGAACGGTGATCGTCGACGGTTCGTTCAGCAATCACCGCTTCCGGGAGCAGGCCGCTGCCGCGGCCAGGGCGGCGGGAGCCGACCTGGTCCTCATCCATATGGTCGCCAACGAAGAGACGACACTGGAGAGGGTCGGCCGCAAGCGCAAGCTGAGCGAGGCCGGACCCGAAGCGTACGCCCTGCTGAAGGAGCGGTTCCGGGCGGTGGAGGGCGAGCACCTGAGGCTCGATTCGAGCGAGACGCCTGTATGGAGGCTCGTCCGGCAGGCCGAGGAGTACGTCGCCAGCCGGCGTGCCCGCTCGGCGAAAGTGAACCTACTGGGGTGAGATGAGGGCGACCTCGAGCAGGGTCGAGAAGTCGACCGCCGGCTGGACGAGGAAGCTCTGACGCAGTTCGTTGGGGTCCTTGGGCAGCACTTCCACGACCTCACCCAACAGCACCCCGCGCGGGAAGAGACCTCCGTAAGAGCTCGTCTCGACCAGGTCGCCCACGCTCACCGGGTCGCGTTCGATGAAGTCGATGACCCGGATCCTGCCGCCCACCTCGCCGATGGCGATGCCTTGGCCGCCGCGACCGCGAACGGTGACGCCGACCCTCGATTCGATGTCGCTTACGAGCCGCACCGAGGAGGTGCTACGACCGACCTCGGTTACCAGCCCCACCAGACCTTGCGGCGCGGTCACCGGCATGTCGGCGACTATCCCGTCCACCCTCCCCTTGCCCAGCGTCAGTCGCTGCAACACCGAACCGCTCGACACCCCGATCACCGGCGCCGTGGTTTCGACCCCAGGCGACTGATTCTCCCTGATCTGGACCACTTCCTGAAGCTGCTCCACCTGCAGCGCCAACTCCCGGTTCAGCTGCTCCAGCCTCGCCGTCTCCTCGCTGAGCTGCTCGACCCTCGCCCGAAGGTCGCTGCGGTCTGCCAGCGCCGCGAGCGCCGAGCGGAACTTCACCCCGGGACGATAGAGCATGTCGTGCGGCAACGAGACTGCGGCGCTGAGGTCGGCCGGCAACTGGCCAACCAGAGCGGTAAGCACGAAGGTGAGCAGGCCGAGGCCCACGAACACGTACCAGGCGCGGAAGAGGCTAGACAAGCTCCACCCCCAGTTGGCTGGCCAACTCCACCACGGTGGCCACCGACATGCCGACGACGTTGAAGTAGCAGCCGTCGATGTGCGGCACCAACGCCGAGCCTCGGCCCTGGATGGCGTAGCCGCCGGCCTTGTCGAGCCCCTCGCCGGTCGCCGCGTAACGGTCCATCTCGGCATCCGATAGGCGGCGGAATCGCACTCGGGTAGAGACCACCCGCTCGGCCCGGCTGCCCCTGAAGCGCAGGGCGTGGCCCGTCAAGACCTCGTGTACCCTGCCCGAGAGCCGAGCCAGGTACTCGCGGTTCTCGGCTTCGCCGGAAGGTTTGCCCAGGATCTCATGGTCCAGTACCACGACGGTGTCGGCCGCTATCACGAGGGCGGCTTCGGAAGCGGCCGCCACGGCCTCGGCCTTTGCGGCGCCCAGACGCGACACGAGCTGCTCGGGCGCCTCACCGGCCAGCGGCGTCTCGTCGATGTCGGCCGGCCGCACGTCGAACTCCAGGCCCATACCGCGCAGTAGCTCCCGTCGACGGGGCGAGCCGCTGGCGAGGATCAGGCGAGGCAAGCTTGGAGGTCGGGGGCGCACGCCCTCCACTCTACCCCGCTCTCCGCGACCCCGGGAATCGAGAACTTCTCTCGTTCCCGTCGGGACGGGATAGACTTGGGCATGCCAACGGAAGTGTCGAGCGGCGAGGCCGCACCAACGTTCGAGAAGGAGTCGACGCACGGGGTCCAGCGTCTCGAGGATTACCGGGGCCAGTGGGTCGTCCTCTACTTCTACCCGAAAGACGAGACGCCGGGCTGCACCGCCGAGGCTTGCGATTTCCGTGACGCCCTGCCCGGGATGGACGCGGTAGTCCTGGGCGTCTCCCCTGATCCCCTCGAGAGCCACCGGCAGTTCCAGGAGAACCACAGCCTTCCCTTCCCGCTGATAACCGACGAAGACCACTCCCTGGCCGAGGCTTACGGCGCCTGGGGCGAGAAGCAGATCTACGGCCAGACGGTAGTGGGCGTTATTCGCTCCACATTCATCATCGATCCCCAGGGTCGGATCGCCGAAGCGATGCGCAACGTCAAGGCTACGGGCCATGTCGAGCGGGTGCGCAAGCGGTTGGCAGTCCTGCAGAAGTGACCGAGACCGCCGCCGCTCCCGAAGCACAGAAACGGGCGGCCGCGCTGGCCGCCCTCGACCTGGTCGAGAACGACACGGTCGTCGGGCTGGGTACCGGGAGCACGGCCCGCTACCTCATCGAGGAGTTGGGCAGCAGACTCGAGACGGGGCTTCTGAGCGGGGTGCGCGGAGTCGCCACTTCACGGACGAGCGAGGAGCTGGCGAGCGCCTGTGGCATCCCGCTGGTGGAGCTACCCGCCGAAGAAATACCATTGGCGATCGACGGGATGGACGAAGTCGACGACCGGCTGCGCGCGATAAAGGGCCTGGGTGGAGCGTTGACACGCGAGAAGGTGGTGGCTTCGGCGGCCCAACGGTTCGTGCTCATCGGCGACGCGAGCAAGCTCGTCGTACAGCTGGCGCGAGCTACGCCGATACCCGTGGAGGTCCTGGAGTTCGGGCGAAACCGCACCGAGCGCCTGCTCGAACGGCTCGGGCTCGAGCCGCGGCTGAGGCTCCGCAAGGGACAGCCGTTCACCTCCGACAACGGCAATCCGGTGCTCGACTGTTCGGTCGTCGCGACTACCGACCTGGAGGGCCTGGCTGCGGAGATCAAGGCGCTGCCGGGTGTCGTCGAGCATGGTCTCTTCCTCGAGCAGGCGAGTCTCGCGATCGTTGCCGGCGAGGACAGGGTCACGGAGTTGCGGCGCGCGTGAGCAGGAAGCGCGGGCCTCTTCGCCCCGACGGTGCGAGCCACTCGGAGGAGTGCCGTTGATAGTCTCCGTGGGCCTCGACGTCATCGAGCTGGTGCGCATCAAGAGGATCTGGCAGCGCCACCCCAAGCGCTTCCTCTACCGGCACTTCACCCCCGAGGAGATCACCTTCTGCCGCTCCAAGGCCGACCCGCTCCCCTCGATCGCGGCGCGCTTCGCAGCCAAGGAAGCTTTCCAGAAGTGCTGGTTCGAGAACCACGGGTGGCAGGACGTTTGGGTGGTGCGGGAGGGGATGAAGCCCAAGCTGGCGTTCGCACCCGACATCGCCAGGGTGATCGAGGAGCAGGGGCTGGTCGTGCACCTCTCGTTGACCCACTCGCGCGACCATGCCGCCGCGGTAGTGGTCCTGGAGAAACCGTAGGTGAGTGACTGCCGACGGCGAACGCGAAGCGGGGGGACGCGCCGTGGCGCGTCCCCCCGTCGTTCCCTCGACCCGGTTCGGCAGGTCGCGGTCTAGAAGCCGTCCGCGATCGCCTGCAGCTCGAGGGAGTCGAGCAGGGTGATGCTCCTGTAGCCGGACTCGATCAACCCTTCGGAGCGCAACTCGGTGATGATCTTCGACACGCTCTCGCGAGTGCTCGCGGTGCCCTCGGCGATCAGCTCGTGAGTAGCCGAGATCACGAACCTGCCGGCCTCGTCCTTGGCAGCGAGCGGCGTATCGGCCAGCTTTATCAGGTACCGCGCCACCCGCTGCCGCAGGTCGCCGGTCTGCAGGTGATACTCGTAATCCATCAGCCGCTGCATCTGCTTGGAGAGCGACTGGGTAATGGTCATGAGGTCGGAGTGGTTGATCATCTCTGGATCGATCGCCTCGATCTGGGCGTTGGTGAGGGCCTCGGCTATCTCCTCGCGTTGACCGTGCATGAATGCCTCCTCACCGAAGAAGTCCCCCGGCATGACGTGGCGTACCGTCAGGACCCGCCCCTCGGGCGTCATCCTCGTGATTCGGATCAGACCGTCACGGACGCGGAACACCGATTGCGCCGCATCGCCGCTGTGATAGAGCGTCTGCTTCCGTTGGAAGCTCAGCGTTTGCGTTGGCGCCTCCAGCATCCCCTCGACCGGCGCCTGATCCTGTTGCCCCCCGATTTCGTTGAACATCGTATTCATTAGTCCCCGCCTCCTAATAGTTGAAGTCGTTCCGTACCTGGTCGTCGTCGTACGCCGTCAGCTCATGGCCCTCCTCCAGGGGGACGAGCGAGATCGAAGACAGTGCCGAAGGGGGCATGGATAACGTCGTTCATCGCGCCTCCTGGCCGTGAAGGCGCTGGCGCAGCCGCTGGAGCGCCTGGGCGATGTCGCCGCCCAGGTACTCGCCGCCCACGGCCTCGGCGGCGTCCGGGAAACGGTCGAAAGCCCCTCCGCCGAGGCCGAGGAGCGGCGCCACGCCAACCAGATAGCCGCGGTCGCGCTCCAGCCGTTCCAGTGACTCATCGGTGGTGGCCGAGATCAGCACCGCAACTGGGCGGAGCCGCTGCGCGAACATCGCCAGGTCGGGCAGCTGCAGAGCGTCCCCGGTGTAGTAGGCGCGCAGGCCGGCACGGCGCAGCATCAGCATGAGCGTGACCGCGCCGAGTTCGTGACGATCATCGGGTGCGGCGGCCACCGCGACCGCAGCCGCGCCACGGGGCAGCGGAGCCTGGTCTGCGAGCGCCAGGAGCCGCCCCTGAAGGTAGCCCGCAGCGTAGCTCAGCACGGCTGACTCGACCGAGCCCTGCTGCCACAGTTCGTCCAGTCGCCGCAGGCTTCCAGGGATCAGTTGCAGCACCACGACGTCGAGCGGGTGCAGGCTGTGGGCTTCGCTCAGGAGTCGGCGCGCGCCCTCCTCCTCGAGACCTACGAGCGCCGCGACGAGCTCGTCCTGGAGCTGGCGGACGGGTCGCGCGCCTCCGCCCATGGGCATCAAGCCACGCACCAGTTCGGCCGCTCTCGACGCCGGGATGCCTTCGGCGATGTGGCGTTTCATGGCGTCGATATGACCGAGGTCCAGTTCGCTGTACAGCCGGTATCCGGACTCGGAACGTTGCGGCTTGGGGAACCCGTAGCGGCGCTCCCACTGCCGCAAGGTGCTGCCCGGCACCTTGGTACGTTCCTCTACCTCGTTGACCGTGTACTTGCCTCGGTTCATACGAATAGGCGTCCCCCCGACCGCCAACGTACCGACCGCTTGCGACGTAGCTGTACAACTCCTGTACAACCTTCTAGGCGATTATAGAGAGCCGGATCGCATTGTGTCAAGATGCATAAACGCCGTCCCAGATTAGTAAAATGAGCGCCAGATGATAGCTGGGCCGATTAACGCGCTCAGGATACGGTGCCGGTTCACACGATCCCCGACAGATCCTTGGACGGAACCTGTACAACTCTTCCCGGTGGCGCGCGGGGTAGCATCGGCGCCATGGCTCGCAAGCACGTCATCATCTACACCGACGGCTCCTGCGAAACGCAGACGGGCGACGGCGGCTGGGGATTCCTGCTCGTCTACGGCGACGTCAGACGACGCGCCAGCGGCTTCGAGGCGAACACCACCAACAACCGGATGGAGTTGACCGGGGCGGTCCGGGCTCTCGAAGCGCTTTCGGAACCGTGTCGCGCGACGATCGTTACCGACAGCCAGTACCTCAAGAAGGCATTCACCGATGGCTGGTTGGACAAGTGGCTACGGAACGGTTGGCGCACCGCCGGCAAACAGCCTGTCAAGAATCAGGACCTGTGGCAACGTCTGCTCGAGCTCACCAAGATCCACGAAGTGCGCTGGGAGTGGACCCGCGGGCACGCCGGTCATGCCGAGAACGAGGCGGTCGACGACCTGGCGCTTACGGCCAGGCGGAGCCGCAAGGGGCTAGATGAGACCTACCGGAGCCAGAACGGTCGCTAGCCGAGATACCTGAGATCGACCGATCGAGAAACGGAGGATCCTCGCAGCTACTCTTGGCCGGGCTCGCCGGCCAGGCGGGCCAGCAGCCCGGTGAGCGCTCGGTAACCCACCTCCAGCGATGGTCGTTCCAGCCACTCGCTCATGCGGTGGGCGTCCCCACCCGCGTAGACGCCGAACGCGATCGCCGGGATGCCGGCCGCCATCGCTACATTCGCGTCCGTCGAGCTGGCGGCCGCACCCCCCTCGATCGATACCGCGGCCAGCGCCTCCTGAGCCATGGAGACCAGGCGCCGGTTGTCGACGGTGGCAGCCGGCCTGTCCCCTACCTTCTCGATCGTGACGTCTACGCGGTGCCGCCGGGCCGCTTTGTGGAAGCGTGCGAGAGCGTCCCGTTCGAGTTCGTCCAGCGCGCTCGAGTCGACGCTCCGCAGGTCGAGGTTGAAACCGGCTCGCTGGGCTATGGCGTTGACGCCCGTGCCGCCCCAGACCTGGCCGATGTTGTACGACGAGCGGGGTTGCCGGGACACCTTGAGCGCCTCGAGAGAGGCCACCATCGCCCCTAGCGCGTGGACCGCGCTGGGTGCCGGGAAGTCGCCCCAGGAGTGGCCCCCCTGAGCCGTCAGCTCGACCCGGAACCGCTTCGAGCCCACCGCCACGTCGACGATCGTGCTCAGGTGGCCGTCGATCGCCACCACGAAGTCGAACTCGTCGCCGCGCTCCTCGACGAGCGAACGGGCGCCCCTCAGGTCGCCCAGGCCCTCCTCTCCGACCGTGGCCGCCGCCGTGATCCTCGGCAACCGCAAACCGGCGCTTCGTCGCTCGCGCAGCAGGTAGGTGAGCAGGGCGAGGCTGGCGCTGTTGTCGCCGATGCCGGGGGCGCTCCAGCGCGTTCCCTGCCTCCTCACCGTCACATCCACCTCGGCAGAGAACACGGTGTCGAGATGCGCTGCCAGGAGCACCCGCGGGCCTTCGCCCCCCGGCACCTCGGCGACTACGTTGCCCACCCCATCGCTGGTCGGTTCGAGGCCCGCCTCCCGCCACATGCGAGTCACTAGCGCTGCCCGCCGCTCCTCTTCGAAGGTAGGCGCAGGGGTCTGGCAGATCTCGATCAGGAGCCGGCCCAGCAGGTCCTCGGCGACCGGATGCCCGTCCTCCCTTACGCTCTGACCGCTCCCCGAACCGCTCACGACTGGTCGCGAAGACTGGCGATCCCCTCACGGAGGGCGTAGAGAGCCGCTTCGGTGCGGTTGTTGAGCCTCAGCTTCGAGAAGATCTCGGAGAGCCTGTTTCGAACCGTCTTCTCACTGACGTCCAGAGCGTGGGCGATCTCCTGGTTCGATGCGCCCTTCGCCACCAGGCGGAGGATGTCGGCCTCGCGCTCGGTGAGGCCGCTGATCTTGTGCTCGGGGTGCTCCGGCAACTCGCCGAACTTGTGGAACTCGTCGAGGACCGACACGGCGAGTTCCGGGCTCAGCAGGGTCTCTCCGTCGGCTACCTTCCTGACCGCCGCGATGAGCTCGTCGGCCCCGGAGTCCTTGAGGAGGTACCCCTTGGCGCCGGCCTTTATGGCCTCGAATACGTAGCGGTCCTGGCGGTACATGGTCAGGATGATGACCTTGGCCGCCGGCCACTCGCCCAGTATCTCCTTTGTCGCCGCTACCCCATCCAGCTCCGGCATCTGGATGTCCATCAGGATGACGTCCGGCTTCACCTGGAGGGCGTGTCTCACCGCCTCCCGGCCGGTGGCCGCCTCCCCGGCGATGCGCAGACCCTCCTCCGTCTCGAGGATGCTCCTCACCCCCTGACGGAACATGGCGTGGTCGTCGCACAGCAGGAGTCGTGTCACTCGGTCATGGTAGCGCATCATCACGTGCTAACGTGACCGTGCAGCCGGCCGGCACGCGGAATCTATTTCGGGCGCCCGCCGGCTGCGCTGGAGGGTTTTCGATGGCACATCCGAAGGGGCTGCTGATGGAGCGGCTCAGGAAGCAGGGCCTCTCGCCCGAGTTCCGTACTGCCAACACGGGGCCGGATCACGAACCGACTTTCCTCACCGACGTCGTTGTCAACGGCGAAGTCCTCGGGACCGGCCAGGGGGGCAACAAGCGGGAGTCCGAGCGACTCGCGGCCGAGGAGGCGTTGGCATACCTCGACCGCAACCCGCTCGGGCTGGAAGAGGTGGCGCCGACCAAGGAGTCAGGCGCGAAGTCGAAGAAGGGCGCCAGGGCCGAGGGCCGCAATCAGAGCGACCGAGGCGACGCGAAGAAGAAGGGTGACGAAGCCGAGGGGCAGAAGAAGGCCGCGCGAGGCGACGGACAGACGCAGAGCGCCAAGGCCACCGGGCAGAAGCAGAGCGGCCGGAAGGGCGTGACCAGCGACGGCCCGGCGAGGGACCGAGAGGAGCCTCGGTCGGCGGATGGGCCGGCGGCCGACCGCTTCGAGGGGCCGTGGCCGGTTTTCGAGCATCTCCTCGCCGGAGTCGTCGAGGTCGCCGGCGCGAGGGTGGACCAGGATCTCGAAGGGGAGGAGGCGCGCGTCGCCGTGCGCGACTTCACCCTCGAGCTCTACAAGGAGCTGCTAGAGGACCTGGGCGACATCGTCGACGTGGAGGACGAGGAGTAGGAGCTAGAGGTTGTCTCGCGCCCAGCGCTCGATCCTGTTAAGGTCGCTGGTCGCCTTCTCCTTGATCATCATCTCCAGCATGCTGCCGCCCGGGTCGAAGTCACCGGTGCCTACCGACCTGATGATGTCGACCATCTTGGCGCCGAAGGCCCGGAGCGGCGTCTCCATGCCGAACTCGGCGCCCTCGGCGGGGGCGCTCAGGAGGAGCAGGTCGCTCTCGAGGGCGTTGTCGCACTCCGGGTTGACGGCGACCACGACGTCTCCGTACTCGGTCTTGACGAGATAGCGCTGGGGGGTCTGGGAAGTCAAGTTCTGTTCCTCCTGGGTTCGGGCTGCTGCCGCTTCGGCTACCGCAGCACCCGACTATAGCGAGTGGCCGAGTGCATGAGCGAGCGGGCCTGTGTCACACTTGAGCGCATGGCGACGCTCTTCGAGAGCCACATCTCCCTGACCATCGCCGTGATCGTCGCCTTGGGAGGGGCCGCACAGTGGGTGGCGTGGCGCGCCAAGCTGCCGGCGATACTTCCACTCCTGACGATCGGTTTCGTCATCGGGCCGCTGCTGGGCTGGATCCGGCCCGACATGATGGTCCCCTCGGGACTCCTCTACCCGGCGATCTCGCTCGCGGTCGGGCTCATCCTCTTCGAGGGCGGGCTTACCCTGCGGATCCCCGAGGTGAAGGAGATCCGGACCGTGGTCATGCGACTGGTGACGATCGGCGCCCTGGTAACGTGGATCGGCGGCACACTGGCCGCCTACCTGCTCACCGACCTGTCTCTGCCGCTCTCGTTCCTCTTCGGATCCCTCATCATCGTCACCGGCCCCACGGTCATCGGGCCGCTGCTGCGGATCGTACGTCCACAGGCGCGAGTAGCCAACGTCCTGAGGTGGGAAGGCATCACCATCGACGTGCTCGGCGCGATGGTAGCCGTCCTGGTCTTCGAGTTCGTACTCATCGGCACAGCCAATGAAGCCCTGGGGCAAACGATCCTCCTCTTCCTGGAGTTCGTCCTCTTCGGCACCATCTGCGGAGTAGTGGGTGGATTCGCCCTCACCGCCCTGCTGCGGTTGCGGGCGATCCCCGACTACCTGATCAACGTGGTCGCGCTGGGCGCGGTATTCCTGGTCTTCAGCGTCTCCAGCGCCCTGGGGCCCGAGTCGGGCCTGCTTGCCGTCGTGCTGATGGGGGTCATAGTCGGCAACAGCGGCGTCCCCAACATCCACGACCTGCTGTCGTTCAAGGAGGATCTCACGATCCTCTTCATCAACGTCCTGTTCATCGCCCTGGCCGCGAATATCGACCTGCCGGCGTTCGTAGGCGTGCTGACCCTCTCCGGCTTCTCGCTGCTTGCCGTGGTGATGCTGGTCCTGCGGCCCCTCGACGTCTTCGTCTCGACCTGGCGAACCGGCCTCCGGCGCAACGAGAAGATCTACCTCTCCTGGATCGGTCCCCGCGGCATCGTGGCCGCCTCGGTAAGCTCCCTGTTCGCCGCACGGCTCGAGGCGAGCGGTTTCGGCGGGGCCCAGACGCTCGTCTCACTCGTGTTCCTCGTGATCGTTGGCACGGTGCTCCTGAACAGCGTCACCGCCAGACCGCTCGGCAGGCTGCTCGGGGTCGCCGACCCCGATCCGCAGGGGTTCCTGATCCTGGGCGCCCATTCGGCGGCCAGACGGATCGCGAAGCTCCTGCGTGAGTACGACGTGCCAGTCCTGTTGGCCGACACCAACTGGAGCAACGTGGCGGCGGCCCGGGGCGAGGGGCTCAACGCCTACTACGGCAGCCTCCTCTCCGATCGAAGCGACGACGAGGTGCGCCTGGGGGGGATCGGCCGGTTGCTGGCCCTCACCTCGAACGACGAGGCCAACGCCCTCACCGCCCTGAAGTACGCGCGCGAGTTCGGCTCGCAGGACGTCTACCAGCTCGAGCCGAGTCGCGAGGCCTCGGAACGGAACCGCCTCGGGGGCGGGAGCCGTGCTCGGGTGCTCTTCTTCCGTGGGGTGCCGTACCGGGAGCTGAGCAGGCTGGTGGAGAACGGTCGCTTCGTGACTACGGAGGTCGACGAAGCCTTCGACTTCGACGAGTTGAGCCGGGAGTACGGCAGCGAGGTCCTACCGATGTTCGTCATCAACGGCAAGAAGGTGCGGGTGCTGGTCAACGACGGGCAGCCGCCTGAAGCAGGCAGCACGGTGGTGTCACTGGCGCCCAAGGAAGCGGCAGCGGCGGCCTGAGCGGCCGTCCGACCGGCGGGAAGCGGTCGCTCAGACGAGCCGCGACCGGTATAACCCCTATCCGGCTGAAGCCTCAGTCGCTCGCTTCGTCCAGGAACTGCTGCAGCTTCTCGGTGTTGACGGTGATCGGGGCGCGCCTGCGCCGGACCGCGCCGTACTCGAGGAGCCGTGCTAAGCAGTGGCTAACCGTCTCGCGAGTGGCGCCGATCATCTTCGCCAGGTCCTGCTGGGTGAGGTTCAGATCTATGACCGTGCCGCGATCGCCGGGGGCGCCGAAATCCTGAGCGAGTCGCAGGAGCAGGTTGGCGAGGCGACCGGGAGCGTCGAACGCGCCTACCTCGGCCTGCCACTGCTGGGCCTGCCACAGCCTGGTGGACATCACCTGGATGAACTTCATCGCGATGTGCGGCTGCTGCGCCAGTAGCTTCTGGAAGTCGCTCTCGGGCATGACGATCAGGGTGGTGTCGACGACCGCTTCCGCCTGATTCGGACGCCGCTCCGAAGGAAGCAGCAACAGCTCGCCGAAGATGTCGTACTGGCCCAGCAGGCCCAGGATCATCTCCTTGCCGTTGGGGAAGTACATGGAGATCTTCACCATGCCGTCGCGGATGAAGTAGAGCGCGTCGGCCGGATCCTCCATGTGATAGATGATCTCGCCGGCTGCGAACCGCTTGTAGGGCGTAATTCGTGAAAGCTGCTCGAGTTCCTCCTCGGACAGATCCTCGAACAGCTGCGTGTTCTTCAGGTGCCAGACCAGACTCGGATACTCATGCATTTCGGGGATTGTACCTTATCAACGCATCGGACGCGTACCGGCGTTCGGTCCCCGCCGCGGGCAGGGCCCTCCTCCGCCCCGCACCCAGCACGTACCGGCGTCCCATCCTCGCCTCGTGAAGGGCCTTCGTCCGCCCCGCACCCGGCACGTACCGGCGTCCGATCCTCGCCGCGGGCAGGGCCTTCGTCCGCCCCGCACCCAGCACGTGCCGGGCGTCCCATCCTCGCCGCGGGCAGGGCCTTCCTCGCCAGCGCACCGACCCGTTAGCCGGCATCTGCCTCTTTCGCCTCGGCCCTCATCGTGCCCAGTTCCTGCCATTCGTCGACGCTCGTCTCCTCGGAATGAGGACGCAGGCCGGCCAGGTATCCGGCCCGGGCGACCATGTATCCGGAGAGCGGCGCGGTGAGGAAGAAGAAGGCGGCGATCAGCAGCACCCGTTCGGTTGCGCCCACCGAAGAGAAGATGGCCGCGGACCCGCCGAAGATGCCGATGCCGCCGAGGGTCACGAGTTTCGTGCTGGCGTGGAGCCGGGTGTAGAAGTCGGGGAAGCGGAGCATGCCCAGAGCCGCCGCGAGGATGAAGACGGCGCCGAAAAGGATCAGGATCTCGGCGACGATGCTGCTGACGAGTGTAGCCTCCTGAGCCGCCTGGGCGGTACCGGCAAGCGCGGCCGCGAGGAGCAGGGCCGGGGACTTCACCGCATCACCCTGCCGGTGAGCAGGTAGCGGCTCAGGGCCACGGTCGTGAGGAAACCCAGGATCGACACGACGAGGGCGGCGTCGAGGAATGCGGGCTGAGCGCTTCGCAGCGCCACTAGCACGATCAGCAGGGCGACGTTGACCCCCAGGAAGTCGAGCGCGACGATCCGGTCGCCAAGAGTGGGACCCCTCGAAGCGCGATAGACGGCGAAAACGATCGCGAGGGCGATACAAGCGAGGGCGATGTCTACGATCATTGACAACTCCTAGCGCATGAACCCGAGGATCAGGCTCTCGATGCGGACGACAGAATCGCGGGAGCGAGCCGGGTCGGCCTCTCCGATCGCGTGAGCGTACAGCGTGCGCCCATCTTGGCTCGTCCCCATCGCCACCGTGCCCGGCAGCAGGGTGATGGTGGCGGCCAGGAGCGAGATAGCGGCGTCGCTCTCGACCCGCAGGGGTACGGCTATGACGTGAGGGTGGAAGCGCGGCTCACGGCTAACGGTGAGACGCGCGATGGTTACGCAGGCGACCACCAGTTCCGCGAGGAACGACACGACGAACCGGAGCACCCGCCAGAGCCGGCGGGGAAGCGAACTGGACCGTTCGCGCCTCACCAGCAGGAGCAGCAGCATGCCGAGCAGCGCGCCGACGAGCAGGTTGAAGGTGGTGAACTCGCCGTAGAGGAAGGCCCAGAGCAGCGACACGGCGACGACCACGAGTATCTCGGCCAACATCTAGGGCACCTCCGGCGTGGGCGTCAGTACCGCCTGCAGGTAGGCCGAGTTGCTGCCCAGTTGATCCGCCACGAGTGAGGCCATCGAGTAGACGGGACCGCTGAACAGTGCCAGGGCGGCGAGGAGCACGATGGCCGTACCGGCGGTGTAACTCATCGCGCGCGGCAGCTTCACCCGGTGGACCGCGTCGGCCTCGCCCCAGAAGAAGTGGCGGAAGATCTCTACCCCGGCATAGAGGAGCAACAGGCCCGCGATGACGGCGACCGTAGCTACGAAGATGGCGGCGGTGCCCCCGACCGCGAGCAGCGACTCGATTATCGCGAACTTGCCGATGAAACCGCTCGTTGGCGGCATCCCGCTCAGGGCGAGCATTGCGAAGAAGTAGCCTCCCGCCAGCCACGGGTAGAGGCCCAGGTGACCGGACGAACGGAACCTGAGCCCTCCGATGATCTCGGCCAGGGCGGCCACGAGGAAGAGGCTGAAGATGACGAGGACCGAGTTGACCATGTAGTAGAGGGCCGCCTCGAGGCCCGGGCGGCTGCCTATGAAGGCCCCGGCCAGCAGGTAACCGATGCTGGCGATGTTGGCGAAAGAGAAGACGTAGCGCCACCTGTGCCGAACTATCGTCCCGAGCGCGCCGAACAGCAGGGTGAACCCGGCGAGCACCAGGATGATCGACCGGAGTCCGGTCTCTTCCGGGAACATCAGCGTGAATATGCGGATCAGGGCGTAGACGCCGACCTTCGTCAGGAGCGCCGCGAAGAACGCGCTCACCGCCGCCGCCGGAACGGGATAGCTGTTGGGAAGCCAGAAGCCGAGCGGGAAGAGAGCGGCCTTGACGGAGAACGCCAGCG
This sequence comes from Trueperaceae bacterium, assembly GCA_036381595.1. NCBI lineage: Bacteria > Thermotogati > Deinococcota > Deinococci > Trueperales > Trueperaceae > Trueperaceae bacterium. The sequence goes on from DASVCN010000024.1 coordinate 136,527, forward strand.
CCAGCAGGGCGGCTATAGCCGTCACCCTCTGGTCGGGGCCGTGTTCCGCCAGCCGTTGGGCGATGTCGGCCATGTTCAGGGTGCCGAAGAGGCCGTACGCCATGCCCGCCGCCCCTACGAAGATCGCCGAAGCGAGCAGGTTGACCACCACGTAACGGAAGCCTTCGCGCAGCTGAGGCAACTCGCCGCCCAGAAGCAGGAGCGCGTAGGAGGCCACCAGCAGCACCTCGAAGGCCACGAAGAGGTTGAACAGGTCGCCGGTGAGGAACGACATGTGGACACCCATGAACAGGAACTGGAGCAGCGCCTGGGCGCCGTACGTCTCACGAGCCCGGTTGAGGAGTCCGCCCAGGGCGCGGTGCGGGGCGTGCTGCAGGCTCGAGCCGGCGAAGACGACGGTGAGGAGTCCGGTCACTCCCGAGAGAACGATCATGACGGCCGCGAGCCCGTCGGCGACGAGCGTGATGCCGAACGGAGCTGGCCAGGAGCCCATCTGGCTGACCAGCACCTCGCCACCGAGCACCCGGGTCAGGATCACCAGGTCGATCGCCAGCGTTACCAGCGATGCGGCGATCGAAACCAGGCTCCGGGACCGGGCCGTGGGGAGGAGGAGCAGCACGACAGCAGCCAGCAGCGGGATCAGGATCGGCAGGGCGATGAAGTGATTCATCTTTGGCCCCCGTTGGCCTCTTCTTCGCCCACGGTCGCCTCACGCTCCCGATAGCCTGCTTCGACCATCGCCCGGTCGCTGTGGCTACCCCGCTCCGGCGATACCGAAGGCTGCTCCGGGTCGGCGTAGACGACCGGAGGTTCGAGCGGATCCGGCCTTTCCACCAGCTCCTGCACGTGGTCCGTCCCGGTCATCTGGTAAGCGCGCGTGGCGAGCACGAGCAGCAGTGCGGTCGTACCGAAACCGATGACGATCGCGGTGAGGATGAGCGCCTGCGGCAGCGGGTCGACGTGCGGCCCGGCGACGTTCAACAGGGGTGGGCTCGCCTGCCCCACCCCTGCGCCGGCTACGAGGATGCTCAGGTTCACCCCGTAGGAGATGAGACTCAAACCGACGATCAGCCTGATGAGCGCCCGCGAGAGCAGGAGGAAGACGCCCGTGCCGATGAGCAGGGCCGCCAGCAACGGGATCAGTAGCTCCACGGATCCGCCTCCCGCTTCCCGGCCCGCTGCTCATCGGGCCGGTCTAGTCCTATCGGAGCGGGCCCGCGGTCTTCCGCGAGCAGGTCGATGATGGTGAGCGTGGTGCCTACCACCACCAGGAACACGCCGGCGTCGAAGAGCACCGCGCTCGCCCATTCGAACTCGCCGATGAGGGGCCAGTCGAGGTGGCCGTGGGCGCTCGTGAGGAATCCGTGGCCGGCCAGCAACGGGACCAGACCGGTGAGGGCGGCCAGCGCCAGTCCGATCGCGACCAGACGCATCGGCGCGACCGTGAGCAGCCTGCTCCCCCCGGACATGCGGGCGAGCAGGGCGGCCACGGCGATGATGAGGCCGGCGATGAAACCGCCTCCGGGAGCGTTGTGCCCGCGGAGGAAGAAGTGCAGGCCGATGACCACCAGTGCCAGCACTATCGGGGTGCTGAGGGTGCGGAAGAAGATGTCGGGGAAGCGGTTCACGTCCTCTCCACCCGCTCACTCTCGTCATCGACCTGGGGGCGACCGGTACGCAGGCGCAGGAGAGCGAACACGGCCACCGCAACTATGCCCAGCACCGTTATCTCGCCCATCGTGTCGTAGCCCCTGAAGTCGACGAGGATCACGTTGACGGCGTTGAAGCCTCCGCCCAGAGTCTTGCTCTTCTCGAGGAAGAAGTCGGCCAGGCGCGGCGCGACCGGATCCTGGACGGCCAGAAGCAGGGCGAAGACCGTGAACGCCACGCCCGTGGCGATGACGCCGTCCAGCACCGCCAGCCTGGCGGGACGCTGATAGTAGGAGAGCCTGGGCAGGAAGTGGAACACCGACAGGAACAGGATGACCGTCACGACCTCGATCAGCAGCTGGGTCAGGGCCAGGTCGGGCGCGCTGAGCAGAACGAACACCAGGCTCGAACCGAAACCGGTCACCCCGAGCATGATCAGCAGGACGATCCGGTTGCGGGCCAGGAGCACGCCGGCGGCGCCCACCAGCATCATCAGGGCGACCAGTTGGACGGTGACCGGCGGCAGGGCGACCGAGTCGGGCCAGGAGGCGATCCCAGTGGCGAAACCTACCGCGAGGACCGGCAGGAGCATCAGTCGCAGGTGGGCGGCGAAGGTCGAGCCCTGGGTGGCCGCGACTATCCGGTCGGCGCCATGCACGACTCCCCTCAGCAGGCCGTAGTAGATGGTGTTGGCGTTCCAGCTGGGGGTGAGGGCCGCCTGCAGCGCGGCGAAACCGCCCCCGGCGACGGTGAGTGCGGTGCCGAAGAACCAGGTGAGGACGCTCAACGCCAGCATGACGTTCGGTCCGTGCCAGAGGGTGAGGGGCTCGGGCTGGTAGCCGAAACTGGTAGCCGCCAGGTCGGTGGCGTAGGAGAGGATGGTGTCGTTCCAGGGGAGGACGCCGAAGAGGATGACCGCCAGCACGAGCGGCGTCACCGGCAGCCAGAAAGATCCGCTGGCCTCGCCGACCGTCGGCCTTTCCGCTCTGAACGGGCCGAAGAAGACGCTCAGGAACCTGAGACTGTAGGCGAACGTCATGATGCTCCCGGCGACGGTGATGACGATGGGCAGGAACCCCTCCTGCAGCATCGCTTCGTAGAACAGTTCCTTCGAGATGAACCCCCCGAACGGCGGCAGGCCGGCCATCGACAGGGCCGCCGGTATCGCCAGCGCGGTGGTGAGCGGCAACTTGCGCCAGAGGCCCGACACCTTCCCCAGGTCGCGGTTGCCCGCCTGATGATCGATGATCCCTACGACCATGAAGAGGGCGGCCTTGAAGGCGGCATGGTTGACGAGGTGGGCGGTAGCAGCGAACTCGTGTCCGGCACCGTAGAGGGACATGAGGATGCCGAGCTGCGAGACGGTCGAGTAGGCCAGCAGCGCTTTGAGGTCGACCTGCCTGAGGGCCAGGTAGGAGCCCCAGAACATGGTGACCAGGCCCACGTACATGGTGATGTCGGCGAAGATGGTGCCGGTGAGAAGGAAGCCGAACTTGGCTATCAGCACGACGCCGGCCTTGACCATGGTGGCGCTGTGCAGATAGGCGGAGACCGGCGTGGGCGCCTCCATGGCCGTGGGAAGCCAGAGGTGGAACGGCAGTTGGGCAGACTTGGTGAAGGCGGCGACGAGCAGCATCACCATCGCTGCCGGGAAGAGCGGGCTCGCGAGCAGGCTCTGCAGGTCGAGTTCCGAGATCGCCAGGGTTCCCCCGGCGATCCCCAGGAGCGCGGCCGCCACCAACAGCGCCAGTCCGCCCAACACGGTCACGAGCAGCGCCTTGACGGCCCCGTCCTGGGAGGCGCCGCGGCTGTCCCAGAAACCGATGAGCAGGAACGAACTGATCGAGGTGAGCTCCCAGAACATGAACAGGGCGATCAGGTTGTCGGTGAGCACCAGGCCGAGCATGGCGCCGCCGAAGAGCAGCAGGTAGGAGTAGAAGCGTCCGTGACGCTCGTCCTCGCCCAGATACGAGGCGGCGTAGAAGAGGATGATGATCCCGATCGAAGCGACCAGCAGGGCGAACAGGAGCGAGAAGCCGTCGGCCCGGAAGGCGAGGTCGAGGCCGATGCCCGGCACCCACGACAGGGAGTAGGAGGGTGGCTCCCCGGCTCGAGCCTGCGGCACGTAGCGCAGCAGGGCCAGGGCGGGCAGGAAGGCGAGAGTGAGCCAGCGTCCCGCCCCGGCTCCGGCCCGCCTCCCCACCAGAGGCGCCACCGCGGCCGCCAGGAACGGGACTGCCACCGCCAGCAGCAGGTGGTTCACTGCCTCGCTCCGACGCTGCCCCTGGGACAGGCGCGCTCACTCATCGGCGAAGGCGTCCACCAGTTCGATGAGCTCGAGGTACTCCTGCAGATCGAGGTAGTTCTGCACCTTGTAGCCGTTCACGAAGAGGGTCGGGGTGCCTGTCAGCCCGAGCCGCGAGATGGCGAACCGGTACGCTTCGCCGATCTCCTCCCGGTAGCGCCGCTCCTCGAGGCACTCCGCGACGCCGCCGGTTTCGAGTCCTATGTCCTCCGCCAGCCGTATGAAGTAGGGGTTGGCGTCTCCGAGTGACCCCCAGGCGCGTTGCCGCTCGAAGAGGGCGTCGTGGTAGGCCCAGAAATCAGCAGGGTCGTTGGCGGCAGCGACGCACTCGGCCGCTTCGGCAGCAGGGATCGCGTTAGCGTGGATGGTGGCCAACGGGAAGTGGTGGTATTCGATGCGGACGTCCCCGCGAGCTAGCAACTGCTCCTCGAGCAGCGGCACCATCTGAGTCGCGAACCTGGCGCAGTAGGGGCACTGGAAGTCGCTGAACTCCCGGATCACGTAGCGGGCGTCGGCCGGACCCTTGCCGTGGGGCGCCGGCGGGAAGACACCGGAGGGAACCTCCTGCAGCGAGAGCCGGAAGTCGACCCGGTAGGGCGCCTCGTCACCCGTCACGTCGAGTACCAGCCCGTACTGCTCGACGCCCAGGGCGGTTTCGCCGCGGCCGGCCAGTTCCCCGAGGCTGGTAGCCAGGAACTCTGCAACCGGTCCCTCAATCGCCGATCCGTAACCGGTCGCCGCAGCCACGAGTTGCGCCATGAACGAGACGTTCTGCTCGTTAAGGACGCCCCCGCCGGCGATACCGTAGACCAGCCCACTCCTGATCTCGAACTCGAACGCGAACCCGTCGGCGGCCGTGTACTCGGCCGCGCCCGACTCCCGTGGCTGGTATTCGGCCAGTTCGGCGAGCAGGGCAGCCGGCGGCTCTCCGATCGCCGCCTGAGCGGCTCCTGCCAGCGACAGCAGGAGCACGAGAAAGAGCGAAGCGGGGTGGTACCGCCGATGAGATCGAAGCGAACTCCGGGGCGCGGCCGCAGTCGCGTCTAGTGGATCACTCATGCCCGGCCAACCGGCTGGCGCAGGTCCTCGAACTTGTTCTGAAGGTAGGCCAGGTAGGGAGCGGCGTCGAGGCGAGTGCCGGTCACCCGTTCGAGCAGTTCGTCGGGCTCGTAGCGGCTCCCCTGACGGTGGATGTTGACCTTCAACCACTCGCGCAGCGGCACATGGTCGCCCGCTTCGATCCTGTCGAAGAGATCGGGGATACTCCTGCGGGCGGCCTCGAAGATCTGCACGCTCATCACGTTGCCGAGAGTATATGTGGGGAAGTAGCCGATCAGTCCCACCGACCAGTGGACGTCCTGGAGGCAGCCCAGGAGGTCGTCGGGTGGTTCTATCCCCAGCAGCTCCCGGTACTTGGCGTTCCACGCCTCCGGCAGATCCGCAGTTGCCAGGTCGCCCTCCAGCATCGCCAGTTCGAGCTCGAAGCGGGCGATGACGTGGAGGTTGTAGGTCACCTCGTCGGCCTCGACTCGGATGAGGCTGGGTTTGACGCAGTTCACGGCGCGGTAGAACTCCTCGAGGCTCACCCCCTCGAGCGCCGGGAAGAGCGGCTGCAGTCTGGGGTAGGCACCGCGCCAGTACGGTAACGAGCGGGCGACCAGGTTCTCCCACAGCCGCGACTGGCTCTCGTGGATGCCCAGGCTCACGGCCTTGCCCAGTGGGCTGCGGGCCAGTTCCGGGTCAAGCCCCTGCTCGTAGAGCGCGTGCCCGGTCTCGTGGAGGGTGGCGAACAGTGCCGACGACAGGAAATCGCTGCGGAAGCGGGTCGTGACGCGTACATCACTGGGGTCGATGCCCTCTGCGAACGGGTGGACGCTCGGGTCGAGCCGGCCCCGTTCGAAGTCGAAGCCGAACCGCGCCGCCTCTGCCCTCACGAACTCCTTCTGCTGCTCGATATCGAAGTGGCGGTAGAGCACGGCATCCTGCTCGTCATCCCCGGCCACTTCGCGGGCCAGTCGGACGAGTTCGGGCCGCAGCCGATCGAACAACTCGCCCACGCGCCTGGCGCTCGAGCCCGGCTCGTAGTCGTCGTGAAGCGCGTCGTACGGGTGTTCGTCGTAGCCCAGCAGTTCGGCCTGCTGACGGGCGAGCTCGAACATGCGCCTCAGGAACGGCTCGAAGATGGCGTAGTCGTTCTGGCGACGTGCCCTCAGCCAGGCCTCCTGACCCTTCGAGCGCTGCGTCGCCAGTTCCTCGACCAGATCTCCAGGCAGCTTGACCGCGCGGTCGTAGCGGCGCCGGCAGAGTCGCACCAGCGTCGCGTCGGCAGGCTCGAGGTCGGCATCTTCGAGCCTCGCGAGCCACTCGCCTACCTCACGGTCGGTCAACTTCTCGTGCATCACCGCCTCGAGGGCGGCGCTCTGGCGACCCCGCGATTCACTGGCGGAGGCCGGCAGGTTGGTCTGCTCGTCCCAGCCCAGCAGTCCCCCCACCTGATCGAGATCACTCAGCAGGGTGAAGCGCTTCCTGAGGGAGGATAGGTCGTCGGCTACAGCTGTCGGGTAGGGCATCGTTTCTCCTTCGCAACTCCCTCAGTCTACCCGCGGCGTGAGGTCCGGCGAAACGCCGCGACGCTCCAGCGCAGGGAAGGCGTTCACCGGCGCATTGGCGTAATCGGGGCAAATGCTATCGTCGCCGCATGAACGTCGAGATGAGCCGCGAGGCACGGGATCTCGTCAACCGCGAACGAGCGGCGATCTCGGACCTGCGAACGCTGCTTGGCCGCATCGAAGCCGCCCAGGAGGATCTGGAGGACCTGCGCAACGCCTCGGAGGATCTCGAGGGGATCTTCATGCTCGTCGTATGCGGCGAGTACAATTCGGGCAAGTCGAGTCTGTTGAACGCGCTCCTCGGTGAGCAGGTAGTGCCCGAAGGGGTCACGCCCACCACCGACCGGATCACCATCTTGAGCCACGGGCCCGAACGGCGGGAGTCTGAGGAGTCGGGCTGGTTGGTCCGCCAGGAGTTCCCCTCTCACCTCCTCAAGGACCTCGCCCTGGTGGATACGCCTGGTACGAACGCGATCATCGCGCGGCACCAGGAGCTCACGGAGCGCTTCATCCCGAGGGCCGACCTCGTCCTCTTCGTCACCTCGGCCGACAGGCCCTTCACTCAGAGCGAACGGGCGTTCCTCGAGCTGATCAGCACCTGGGGCAAGAAGATCACGGTGGTGGTCAACAAGATCGACATCCTCGAAAGCAGCGACGAGCGGCAGAAGGTGCTCGACTTCGTCAGGGAGCACGCCCGCGAGACGCTGCTTGTGACCCCGCAGGTATTCGGCGTCTCGGCCAGGAAGGCGTTCCGTGCCCGCAACAACGGCAAGCCCGCCGACCTGGCCGGCACCGGACTGCCCGAACTGGAGGCGTACATCGAGGCGAGCCTCTACGGCAGCGAGCGGCTGCGGCTCAAACTGCAGAGCCCGCTCGGGGTGGCCGAGCACATCGCCCGCAAGTACGCCGGGAACATGGGGGAACAGCTGGCGCTGCTCGAGGACGACAGGCGGACGCTGGAGGAGATCGACCGGCAGCGAGCTCAGTACGAGAAGGACATGCGCCGCGAGTTCACAAGCTACCTGGCCCGGATCAAGACCGTTCTGGTCGAGGTCGAAAGGCGTGGGGACGTCTTCTTCGACGACACGATCCGCTTCGGCAACGTGCTCACGGTGATGAACAGCGAGAAGGTGCGGCGGCTCTTCGAGGAGCGAGTGATCCGGGGCGCGGATGCCGAGATCGACCGGGCGGTGGGCGAAACCGTCGACTGGTTCATGCAGCGCAATCTGCAACTCTGGGAAGACATCATGTCGTTCGTCAACGACAGGCGCAAGGCAGCCGAGGAGCGGGTGATCGGCGAGGTCGGCGGACGCTTCCAGTACGACCGCGAGACTCTGCTTCACAACCTGCGCGAACGAGCCGAAGCGGTGCTCGATACCTACGACGAGAGTCAGGAGGCGGAACGACTCGCCAACAGCCTGCAGGCAGCGGTGGTCCAGTCGGGCCTCCTCTCGGTAGGCGGGCTGGGCCTCGGCGCCGCGATTGTCGCTTTCCTGTCCGGCGCGGCCCTGGACGTCACCGGCATCGCCCTTGGGCTCACCATCGCCGGCCTTGGGGTGCTGGTGCTGCCGCGGCAGCGCACCAGGGCGAAGCACAAACTGCACCGGCAGATGCAGGCGCTGCGTGACGGACTCGAAGAGAGTCTGGGCACGCAACTCGAGCGGGAGCTGCAGAAGGCGAGCGAGAAGCTGAGCGGCGCGCTGCAGCCGTACACCCGTTTCGTGCGAAGCGAGCTGGAACGTATGGACGAACTCCAGGACGACTTCCAGGAGATCGCCGAGCGTCTCGAGGCACTCAAGCGCGAGGTGGCCGTAGTGAAGGCGTAGGCCTGAACTGGAGTGGCCGCGGGTGTCTCACGTTTCTCGCTCCGGACAGTGCGCCGCAACCGCCATCAGTGCGAGGTCGAGCTCGAGCTGCGCGTTCAGCAGGGCGAGTTCGGCTTGCGCCGCGTCGTTCAGCAGGGAGAGGTCAGAGGCGCTCCCTAGCGAGGCGCGCCTCGCCACCGCGAGCTCGGCTTCCCGTAACCTCAGCCGCTCGCGCGCTCCATATAGCACCATCAGGTCGCGCAAAGCATCGAGTCGAGCACTCTCGACCATCCTCGAGTAGGTGCTGGTGGCTTCGTCGGCGCTGCCCGGCGACTCGACGTTCGGCGCCGGCCAGCCGATGCTCAGCTCCTGGGAGAGGCCGCCTGGGGTGATGGCCAGGGAGAGGTCGCTGCCCACACTCTCGCCGGCAGGAAGCGCCACCTGCAGGGCCAGCCTGAGATTACCGCTCCAGCCACGCCGAGCCTCACTCGAACCGGAGTGCCTGGCGTTGCCGCTCAGGTCCAAGGTGACCTGAGTCAGGCGAACGGCGTCGTCGAGCCGCTGGGCCAGGAGAGACTCTTCCAGGAGCAGTTCGGCGCGGATCGTTTCCGAGGTCTCGAACGGTTCGCGCAGCACGCAGACCTCCGGGTCGACCGCGGGCGCCGCCGGGAGTTCGAACGAAGCCGTGGATAGTTCGTTCGGGTCTACACCCGCCTGTTCGGCCACCGCAAGGAGCAGCAGCGAACGCTCGCGGCGGGTGCGCGCCAACGCCTGTTCGAGTTCCAGATAACCGATCCTCTGCGCATCGAGCCCGGACCCCTGACTGCGACCGCTGGTCCCCTCGTCGTCCGACTCCCCCAGTGCCACCTCGTCGAGGCTTCTCCAGCCCGGGTGAGACTCGAGCAGCTGCTGCCGGTGGCGGGCGAGGAGCTCCTCGGCCGCTTCCAGGTGGACGACGAGCCTCAGGGTGCGTTCGAACTCCCGCACGAGGTCGGCCCGCCGCGAGCTCTGGTCGTGCCGCGCCAGTTCGAGGCGCTTGGCTGTCAACGCCCGCTGCAGTTCTGCTTCGGGGTCTAACAGACTCCAGCTCAATGAGGCCCCGAAACCTAGGTCGAGACGCTCCCCGAACTCCCAGTCCGACCTCTGCGTGAACCGGAGCCGCGCTGATCCGGCCGCTCTCATTCTCTCCAGTTCCGCTGCGATGGCCGTGACGTCGCTGCCTTCCGCCTCCCGCAGTCGCTGCTCGAACCGCTCGATCAGTCGGGCGGAGGTGATCGCCGGAACGGGCGCCGCGGTCGAGTCGGCCGCGGTCGAGTCCACCGCCGTAGACTGCGCGGCGGCCAGCGCTGAGCAGAGGAGCAGTGCCAGGCAGACGGGTTTCACGGGTAACGCCTCACCGTCACGGGGAGTCCCAGCTGCCAGAAGCCTGCCGTGGACCGGTACTCGATGACCGGCTCGAGTTCGAAGGATGTCCGGGAGCTCGAGGCAGGCAGAGATGCATCGGTCCACACGAGCACCGCCCCTTCGCCGGGCGCCAGCTCGAGGCCGAGGTCGCTCGCAGGGCGCCGTTCGAATCCCTCGACCTGCGGGTAGTCCTGCCGCGAACGCCCTGCCTCGCGCCTCAGCGCCGGTGATGTCGCTGCCTCCAGTTCCGATAGCAGTTCACCCGGGTCGCCTGTCGCGACGAGCAGGTGAGCCATTGGCAGCGGATCGGGCAGGTAGCGGACAACCTGCAGGGTGAGTGGCTGTTCACCCGTGTTGCGGACCGCCACCGCACCATGGATGCCGGCCGCGTTCGCCACGAGCGAGCGTTCGAACCGGAGCGGACCGTTCGCCCTCTCGAGCTGCAGCACGGCCGCGCGCCCGAATGCGAAACGGCGCAACTCGCCGGAGGCGAGGCCCAACTCTACTGCCGAGAACGTGAGCGTTCCGCCCGGAACCGGGCGCGCGAAGATTTCCAGACGAGGGGGGTCGGCGTGGAGAGAAACGCCATCGAGGCGCGACTCGCCTGGCAGCACCACCGACTCAACCTCCTCCGGCGACACGCCACCGGGCAGCGGCAGCCCGATGGCGGCCGGCTGTCCTACCGTGGACCAGGCGAAGCGAACGTGGGATACGTCGCCACTCACCTGGGTTGCCAGGGCTGGCGCGCTGACGATGAGCCCTAGCGGGAGCAAGAACCGCAACAGTTTTCCGGGTCTGACGAGTTCCATCATCTGCCTTCCTGGGCGAGTAGCGTGCCGGTTCGAGGCTCGAACGGCTCAGCGTGACTCTGGCCGGGTCACGGCGCGGTTGCGGGCGACGGACCGGGTGGTCCGCCGCCCGCCGGGTTCAGTTGACGAGTCCCTGGACCAGGTTGGTCCTGGTCCACAGGTCGTAGACCGTGGCGCTGCCGGTGTCCAGGACGGCGCGGGTTCCGTCGCTGTAGTCCTGGTACTCCTTGAAGTAGTAGCGCCACCTTTCGTACGGGTAGGCGACGAAGAACTTGTAGTAGGTCTTGGCCGGGATGGTGAAAGACACCGTTTCCGTTCGGCTGGTCTCGTAGGAGCTGCCCAACTGGGCCGAGACGATCGACCTGGGAACGGAAGCGCCGACCGACCAGTTGAACTTCTCCCGATACTGGTAGCTGACCTCGAAAGGACCCCAGGGGCTGTCGGTGCTGTTGATCCTTTGCCAGATCAGGTCGCCGGCTACGTCCGGCCGCTCGATGAGGGTGCGGTAGGCGTACGACCAGTAGGGGGAGCCGACCTTCGTGGGCTGCGCGTCCTCCTCTTCCTCCTCTTCCGATCCCGACGAACCGCCGTCATCACCGTCGCAGTCTGACCAGCAGCCGCCCAACACCGTCACCAGCTCCGCGCCGGTTATGGGGATGAGCGCCGCGTCGGATGCCGGAGCGGCTAGCGAAGTGAGGGGCCAGAGAAGTTGCGAGACTAGGAGCAGCAGGGCAACGAGCAGGGCGGTTCGCTTCGGAGCGATGCGTCTGGACGGTAACTGACTCCAGATAGCTTGCATCTGCACACCTCTCAGTTCGGGCTGGTTACGCGCCAGTGGTCGTCTACGGGTGGCGGTCTGCCGTTTCCGGCCGACCTGGCTGTCAACGAGGCAGTTGCGACCTGCCGAGCGCTCGACGAGCGCCTTCTCGTGCGCACGTCTCGAGTATCGAGCAGCGGGAACGGGAGCGCCAGATGGTATTGCCTAGAGGGTCCTGGCCCAAGCGGAGAAGCGACGAGTGAGCGCGGAGAGTGCGATGGCCGCGGAGCCGTGAGCGGGCGGACAGCACCCTTGCCGGCGCCTCTCGACGACAGCCGCTCGGAGACCCAGCCGGAGCAGGTGAAGGCCGCCATTCGAACTCCGGAGTGACGAGGCGCCCATCTGAGCGCGCCCTCACGACCGCCAGCTGGTAGCGCCGGTGTTAGACTCCCTCGTTATGAGCGATGAGTCCCCCAGGCAGAAAGTCGCGTATCAGGGAGTCCCTGGAGCCTACAGCGAGATCGCTTCGCTGCAGTTCGCTCCCGAAGGTGAAGCGGTTGGCTTCCCCTCCTTCGAACTGGCCTTCGAGGCGGCGCTCAGGGGCGAGTGCGACTTCGTGTGCCTGCCGGTGGAGAACAGTCTGGCTGGGTCGATAAACCAGACCTACGACCTGCTGACCGATTCGGCGATGCACGTGGTGGGCGAGCAGGTCGTGCGGGTCCACCACAACCTGCTGGTCAAGCCGGGGACGAAGCTCGACGATGTCCAGCGCGTGTACAGCCATCCGCAGGCGCTGGCGCAATGTCAGGAGTTCCTCCGCAGGAACGGCTTCGAGGCGGTGACCGACTTCGATACGGCAGGTGCCGCGAAGGTCCTCGCGGAGAACGGAGGCGTGGGCAAGGCAGCCATAGCCTCCACGCGAGCGGCCGAGATCTACGGCCTCGAGATCCTGGTAGCGAACATCGAGGACACGGACTTCAACTACACGCGCTTCTTCATCCTGGGCAGCGACGAGGCGCCTCGCGGCAGCGGCGCCCACAAGACCAGCCTGGTGTTGGCGACCCGTCACCGCCCCGGGGACCTCGTCAACTGCCTCGAGGAGTTCCCGAGGCACGGCATAAACCTCACCAAGTTGGAGAGCAGGCCACGGCGCGACAAGCCGTGGAGCTACCTCTTCTACATCGACATCGAAGGGCACGCAGCGGACGACAACGTCGCGAAAGCCCTCAACGCCCTCATGCGCAAGGCGGCGTTCGTCAAGTTCCTCGGCTCATATCCGGCCGCGCAGACGATGCTCGAACCGTGACGATGGGCGTGACCCGGGGACTGGACTGACGCCATGAAGGGGAACGAGCGGGAGAGCACCGACCGAGCCGGTTTGAGCCTGGGCAGCGCCCTGAAGCTGTCGGGGCTGGTCGAGACCGGCGGCCAGGCCAAGACGCTCATCCAGGAGGGCGCCGTGAAGGTCAACGGCCAGGTCGAGCGGCGTCGCAAGCGGAAGGTCACGGCTGGCGACGAGATCGAGGTGGACGGCGAAACATTCGTGATCGAACTCGAAGGGGAGCCGTGAGGCGCTAGAGCTCGGTCAAAGGGACCACCTCCGCGCCCGGCAGCCCCACGAGGCGTACCCTCTCACCCGGCAGGATCATCGAGCGCTGCCGGTAGAGACCGTTCGAGGGAAGCGAGAGGGCGGTAAGCAAGCGCGACTCCCCGATCAGCCACACCTCCGGCACCGTGGCGTTTGCCGCGGCGCGGAGCAGGCGCTCGTCGACGCCGTCACCGGTCACCAGTAGCAGGACCTGGGCCAGTTCGACCCAGACCCGCGCGAAAGGCGCGCGGGAAACGGTGAGCAGGCTCCGTTCGCCCGTCCAGTCGGCGAGGCAGCCCGAGCACACCACCCCTCTGCCGGCCACGCTGCGGGCGAGCCGGGCGGCGATCTCGGCCCCTAGCTGATCCCGGGCGGCCACGCCCCAGCCTGACCCAGCGGAGCCGAACGCTCGCCGTGCAGGGCGGCATCTGCCGACTTCCACCCGGCCGTCGCCCATCGCGCCGGATGCGCTCTGAGGTGCGTGATACACTCCGCTCCGAATGCGGGATAGCTGATGCCAAGACGCGAAGATATCGAGACGATCCTCATCCTCGGCTCCGGCCCTATAGTCATCGGCCAGGCGGCCGAGTTCGACTACTCCGGCACCCAGGCCTGCAAGGCGCTGCGGGCTGTCGGCTACCGGGTCATCCTGGTCAATTCGAACCCGGCGACCATCATGACCGACCCCGACGTGGCCGACCGTACCTACGTCGAACCGCTCACGCCACAAGTAGTCGAGAAGATCATCGAACAGGAGAAGCCACAGGCGCTGCTTCCCACCCTCGGCGGGCAAACGGCGCTCAACCTGGCGAAGACGTTGTGGGAGCGCGGTGTGCTCACGCGGCACGGGGTCGAGCTCATCGGCGCCAACTACGAGGCGATCGAGAAGGGCGAGGACCGCCAGCTCTTCCAGGAGGCGATGGCCAGGATCGGCATCGCCACCCCCGCTGGGCGGATGATCTCGACGCTCGACGAGGCGCTCGAGTTCGTCACCCGGATCGGCTACCCGGCGATCGTCCGGCCCTCCTACACCCTGGGCGGCACGGGTGGCGGCATCGCGCGCGACGAGAACGAGTTCAGGCAGATAGTCCGCCAGGGACTCCACGACTCCCCGGTTCACACGGTGCTCGTCGAGCAGTCGGTGCTGGGCTGGAAAGAGTACGAGCTCGAGGTGATGCGCGATCAGAACGACACCGTCGTCATCATCTGTTCGATAGAGAACTTCGACCCGATGGGCGTCCACACGGGCGACTCGATCACCGTGGCTCCGGCGCAGACGCTCTCCGACAAGGAGTACCAGCAGCTGCGCGACTACTCGATCGCCATCATCCGCGAGATCGGGGTCGACACCGGAGGCTCCAACATCCAGTTCGCCGTCGATCCGCGCAGCGGCGACGTGATCGTCATCGAGATGAACCCTCGGGTGTCTCGCTCCTCGGCCCTCGCCTCGAAAGCCACCGGCTATCCGATCGCCAAGATCGCGGCTCTGCTGGCGGTGGGCTACCACCTGGACGAACTGCCCAACGACATCACCAAGGAGACGAAGGCGGCTTTCGAGCCGTCCATCGACTACGTCGTCACCAAGATCCCCCGCTTCGCCTTCGAGAAGTTCCCCGGCGCGAGGCAGCAGCTCGGGACGCAGATGCGTTCGGTCGGCGAAGTCATGGCGATCGGTCGAACCTTCAAGGAGAGCCTGCTCAAGGCACTCCGGTCTCTCGAACTCGACATCCGCGGCGAGACGCGCGACCTCTCGCTGGCACAGCTCGAGGCGCGACTCGAGCCCCAGCCGTTGCGGCTCCCGGCTGTCACCGAGCTGCTGCGCCGTGGCAAGAGCGTGCCCTACCTGGCGGAACGCACCGGGATCGACCCCTGGTTCCTCCATCAACTGCGCGAGATCGTCGAGGCAGAGAGGGAGATCGCCGCCCTCCCCCCGCCCCAGGAGTGGAACTGGGAGCTGTGGCGAGAGATCAAGCGCCTCGGCTTCGCCGACACCGACATAGCCGCTCTCACCGGCATAGACGCCGCCGAGGCGCGGCGCCTGCGTCGCCTCCACGACAACGCTCCGGTATACAAGACCGTCGACACCTGCGCTGCCGAGTTCGAGGCTTACACCCCCTACCACTACAGCACCTACGAGTGGGAGGACGAGGTCCAGCCGTCGAACCGCGACAAGGTGATAATCCTGGGTTCGGGGCCCAACCGGATCGGCCAGGGCGTCGAGTTCGATTACGCGACCGTGCATGCCGTCTGGGCGTTGCGCGAAGCCGGATTCGAGACGGTGATGGTCAACTCGAACCCGGAAACGGTCTCGACCGACTACGACACCGCCGACCGCCTCTACTTCGAACCGCTCACCCTCGAGGACGTCCTGAACGTCATCGAGCACGAGAAGCCCAAGGGCGTGATCGTGCAACTCGGAGGGCAGACTCCCCTCCGGCTGGCCCGCGGCCTCGCAGCTGCCGGAGTGCCGATCTGGGGCACGAGCGCCGAGGCGATCCACCTTGCAGAGGATCGTGACGCCTTCCATGCGCTCTGCGAGCGGCTCGGCATCCCGCAGCCCGCGGGCGGCGTCGCAACTCGACCAGCCGAAGCGAAGGAACTCGCCAACGAGATCGGTTACCCGGTGATGGTTCGGCCCTCCTACGTGCTGGGCGGCCGCGCGATGGCGGTGGTGCGCAGCGACGAGGAACTCGACTCCTACCTCGAAGAGGTGTACGCCGAACTCCCCGGTAACCCCTCCATCCTCGTCGACGACTTCATCGAGGGAGCGACCGAGGTGGATGTGGACGCTCTCGGTGACGGCGAGCAGGTGGTCGTGGCCGGCGTCATGGAGCACATCGAAGGCGCCGGGGTGCACTCCGGCGACAGCGCCACGATCGTTCCGCCGGTGAACCTCTCACCCGAAGTCATCACCACGATCTCCGAATACACGGTGAGACTGGCTGGCGAGATCGGGGTCAAGGGTCTGATCAACGTCCAGTACGTGATCAAGGATGGCGAGGTCATGGTGATCGAGGCTAACCCTAGGGCGAGCCGGACAGTTCCCTACCTGTCGAAAGCGATCGGCCACCCGCTGGCCAAGTACGCAGCTCTCATCGCCGCGGGCCGCACCCTCGAGGAGATCGGATTCACGGCGACGCCGGAACCGCGCCTCTACTCGGTCAAAGAGGTGGTGCTGCCGTTCCTCAAATTCGCGGCCGTGCCACCCGCCCTCGGGCCCGAGATGCGCTCAACGGGCGAGAGCATGGGCATTTCGCACGATCCCTACCTCGCCTACTACAAAGCTCAACTCGGGGCCGGCGCACAACTTCCGCTGGAAGGCCGTGTGAGGCTCGTGGGACCCGGGTTGGACGGGGTCGCCGAGGAGTTCCGGCGGCTCGGCTTCGATGTGCTGATCGGTTGCGACGGTGTCGAGGAGCCCGACTACGACCTGCTGGTGGACACGATGGGTGCCCGCGAGGCGCGTCGCGCGCTGGAGGCCGGTCTGCCTTATGTGACTACGGTGGAAGCCGCCACGTGGACCGCGAAGGCGATCGACGCGGTGCGGGGGACCGAGCTGAAGGTGAGGGCTCTGCAGGGCTGAACCGGCCGACTCGAAGACCTGGTCTCAGGCTTCCTCGGCGACCTCGACGCCTGGCGCGCTGCTACCGGACCCCTCGATATCGTTCCCGCTCGACGCTTGGGAGCCGGTGTTCACGGCGCTCACGCGCCCTTCGGTCGCTCCGCCCCGCCTGCTACCCGCGCCCGGCAGCCGCTCCAGGAGCGACAGGGCGTACTCGGCGAGGTGAGCGAGCGCGTCGGGAAGCGGGTGGCGCAGGCAGTATTCACCGCGGTCGACTCGGGCCACGAGGTGGAAGGGCGCCTGCGAGAGCTGCTCGAGCGCGTTGACCACCTGCTCCCGCTGCAGTTCGCCTTCGACCAGGTCGTCCAGCACGAATACCGCAGGTGCGCGTAGCGAGCCCAGCCGGGCGATCACCGCCGAAAGCGCGCCCTTCTCGGCGATCATCCTGCCTAGAGAGCGCTCGAACAGTTCCAGTCCGTTCTCGAACATGCCATCCTTCGCGAAATGCGGTTCCAGGTCGAAGGGTCCGATGAGGACCGTCTTGGCGAGGTTTCGGACGCGATCTATGCCGTCCCAGGACCAGAGGGTAGCGCGCGCCAGTTCTGCCGGGGCGCTGAGCCTGTGCAGGTCGCGATGGTCGCCGAAAACGGCCAGGTAGTCGGCTGTCGATTCTCTTCGTTTGGCCAGCAGCGCCGCCCAGTCGAGCCGCTCCCCGTCGGCCAGGACCCGCACGAGCACGGCGTGCTTGCGGCGACCCAGGTCGGCTCTGGCCAGCAGCATGCCGTGCGGCAGTCCCTCGACTCGGTAACCGAAGCCGTTCAGTGCTTCCCTCGCGCGGTTCACCAGCCGCAAGTCACCGGCTGGACGCTGCGAATTCAGCGCCGCCTCCCCAGGGAACAGGACACCCCTGGGGTAGGGGGTGACGGCAGCGGGCCTGCCTGGTCTGGCGCGGTCGCGATCCCTTTCGATCGGCGCAGCGTCCCACCGGCTGCTACGCTCGCGGCTCGCTCGAGAGCTCTGGTTGGGGCCAGCCACCGGATCGGAACCCTCTGCGAGATCTTCCCCCGGCTTCGCGTCGGCCGCGGCGGCCTCCTGGCCGGCGCGCGACTTCTCCCCCACCCAGCGGCCGCCTCGCAGGTTCAGGCGCGGATGAGCGGCCAGGGCCCGGCCCAGCGGATAATCGGCCGGGATCTGCGGGTGCAGCGCCCTGATCTCCGCTTCGGTCATGGGCGCCTCGTCCACCAGCGAGTCGAGCAGTTCCTTGGCGTCCCCGTCACCGAAACTGCGACGGGTGCGGCGTGGCAGCGAGGTTAGGCAAACTCTCCCGTCCTCGCGCACGGCTATCTTGATCTCGTCGTTGACGTCCAACCTGTGCCGCTCGAAGTAGTCCGCCAGGCCCGATACCTTGCGGGGCTCGCTGATACTGAGCTCGATCTCCCGGTCGTCCACGGTGTCGAGTGCACGCAGCCGACCAGCCTCCGGGAAGATGTCGGCCATCCTCCTGGATAGCGACAGCTGACCGGTACGCAGGCAGATACGCGTGAGCGAGTAGCGGAACTCGGGGGCCATCTTCCAACTCCTCTCGCCTGCCCTCACCGCCTTCCTGCCTGGGAGCGGCGGGGGCATGCGAACTCATCCGCCTTGGTGGGCGGGTCTGCGCGATCTTCGGACGAGCATACACCGGTAGGCTTGCGACTTCCGGTGAACTCCTACCCCTCGCCGGTGCATGCCTGAACAGTCGCGGTCAGCGCCGGGGTCCGGGGTCTCCGAACACCAGGCGGCGGCGCCGCTTCGTGGCGCCACCCTCGCGGGTAGACGTGCGAGTGGCCTTCTCTTCCGGCGCGGCGGCAACTTCCTTCCTCCGGCCCCTACCCTCGCGAGCGCGCGACTCCTGGGATTCGCCGTTCCCTGCGGCCGGCCTGGCCGTGGTACTCTCGCCGCTCTCCTTCTCCTCGCCCCTGGAACCCTTGCCGCGCGACTTGCCGCTCCGGGCCTTGCCGGCGCCGCCCGCTTCTGCCTTGCCGCCGTCGACACGGGTGGGCGCCTTCTCCGGCTCGCGAACCGGTGACTTGAGTTTCTTGGGCGCCTTGCGCGTGACCGGCTGCTCTTCCGGCTCCACTTCCGGCATCTCCATCGAAGCCGGCACCAGGTCGATCTGGCGCACGGTGGGGTTCGCCTGGAAGATCTTCACCTCGATGCGGTCGCCCATCCGGAACTTCTTGCGGCTGTGCTTGCCCATCAGCATCAGCGAGTCCTCGAGGAACATGTAGTAGTCGTCGTCGAGGTGCGACACGTGGATGAGACCCTCGATGCCGTTCGGCAGCGCCGCGAAGATGCCGAAGTTGGTGACGCCACTGATCACGGCGTTGAAGGTCTCGCCTACATGCTCCTTCGCCCACTTCGCATGGAAGTAGCGGGTGAGGTCGCGTTCCGCCTCCTCGGCCACCCTCTCTCTGTCGGAGGCGTGCTCGGCGAGCTTGGGGAAGTCGCTCTTCATACGCTCCTTGAGAGTGGGCGACAGGCGGTGCTGGAGGAGGGCCCGTACCACCCGGTGGACGACCAGGTCCGGGTAGCGGCGGATGGGTGAGGTGAAGTGCAGGTAGTTCTCGAACGCGAGGCCGAAGTGGCCGAGGTTCTCGGCCGAGTAACGCGCCTGCTTGAGGGAGCGCAGGAGCAGGGTGCTCACGAGCTGGGCCTCGGGCTTGCCGTGCGCTTCACGGAGGATCTTCTGCAGATCCTGTGGTCCGGCCGCCTGCAAGTCGAGAGTGTAGCCCAGCTTGGCCAGGGCCTTCTGCAACGCCTGGATCTTCTCGTCGGAGGGATCTTCGTGCACCCGGTAGAGGGCGGGGATGTCCTTGTCGTCGAGCTCCTTGGCCACGAGCCGGTTGGCCAGGAGCATGAGCTCCTCGATCAGCTGTCGCGCTTCGTTGGAGCGGATGGGGGTCAGGTGGAGAGCGCCCTCCTCGTCGACATCCACTTTCGCTTCGGTGAACTCGAAGTCGAGCGCGCCCGCGCCGATCCGTTGCGCCCGCAACTTCTGGGTGAGTCCGATGAGCAGCTTTATGTCCCGCTCGAGTTTGCGCTTGCCGTGGGGCAGGCGACCACCGTCGGCGAACGCCTGGACCTCCTCGTAGGTGAGGCGGGCGTCGCTCTTGATGACCGTTTCCTTGAAGCGGACCGCCTTGACCTCCCCCTCTCGGGTCATGTCTACGAAGGCCGAGAGGGCGAGCCGAGGCTCCCCCTCGACAAGGGAGCAGATGCCGTTGGAGAGTTGCTCCGGTAGCATCGGCAGGACCTTGCCCGGTAGATAGACGCTGGTTGCCCGCTCGACAGCCTCCTTGTCGAGGCTGGTTCCCTCGGCGACGTAGTAGCTCACGTCGGCGATGTGGACGCCTATCCTCAGCAGACCGTTCTTGCCTTCGCCCTTCAGACGCTCCAGCGAGATGGCGTCGTCGAAATCCTTGGCGTCGGCCCCGTCGATCGTGAAAGTGTTGACGTTGCGGTAGTCGGTGCGGCCCGCCATCAGGTCTCCGCCCACGCTCGAGGGGACCGCGGCCGCCTCGGCCAGCGTATCGGGGTTGAACTCGTCCTTGAGGTCGTACTTGACGATCACGGCGCGCGTCTCTATCTCGGGACTGTCGCCGTCCCCGAGGTACTCCTCTACGGTAGCGAACGGATCGCTGTCCCCCGACTCCTCGGGCCAGTTCATCCGCGCGACGATGCGCGAGCCCGCGTCGAGCTTCCCTACGGACTCGGGAGTGAGCAGGATGCGTTCCCGGAGCTTGGGTGAGTCGGGCCGTAAGATCGCGTAGCCGCGCGAGTATTCGAGGGTGCCGACGACCCGCTGATGCTTGCGCTCGAGGATCCGCACGATCTCCCCGGAGGTCCGGCCGTCGTCGCTCTTCATCGGGTTCGGCCTGGCGACCACGCGGTCGCCATCCCAGGCGCCGCCCAGGCGGTCTGCCGGGATGAAGAGGTCCTTGGCGTTGCCGCTCTCGGGGATCACGAAACCGTAGCCGCCGGAGGTCACCTGCAGCTTGCCGATGAACAGGTTCATCTCCTGAGGCAAGCCGTACGAGCGGCGGCGCGTGCGGATGAGCTTGCCTTCGTCGGTGAGCTCGCTCAGGAGCTTGCGCAAGGCCGAGCGGTCGTCTATCTGCAGCCTCTTCTGGATGTCCTGCACGTGCCACGGTCGTTCCGGGTGCTGCTTGAAGAACTCGAAGATGTTGTCCCTGTCCAAACCGTCCATTCCGGTCATACTAAACCGCTCGTGGGCCCTTTCCAGTCAGCCAGCGCGGGATATGGCGAGGACGTCCTCGAATCGACCGCGCCTCGGCGCATCGCCGTACCGCGCAGCGGGCCCCGACGACGTCCTCGAATCGACCGCGCCTCGGCGCATCGCCGTACCGCTCAGAGGGGCCGCGCGACGGACTGATGGTTGGAGCGGCCCGAGGGCAGATAATCGGATCATGGAAGACGACCAGATCTACCGTCGACGGGCAGAGGGGATAGTTTCGGTCTACATGACCTTCCCCGATGAACCAACGGCTGCGCGGATAGTCGCCGAACTGCTGGACGAGCGCCTCATCGCCTGCGCCAACCTGCTCCCCGGGGCAAGGTCGTTCTACAGGTGGGAAGGCGAAGTGCAGGACGAGGTCGAGGTGGTGGCCTTCGCCAAGACGCTCGAGGCGCGGCTCGGGAGGGTGGTCGCGCGGGTCAGAGACCTGCATCCTTACGACACACCGTGCATCGTCGCCTTGGCGGTCGCCGGAGGCTTCGGGGGCTACCTCGAGTGGGTGCGGGAGGAAGCCGCGTCTTGAGGAACAGTGCGTTCGTGACGGGGTTCCCGGCCAGTCGCGAAAGGTGATGACTAGGCATCAAGCCACAGATGCGGCCCGCTTGCAGGTCATACGGTTGATGACAGGAGGGCAGGGGCCCGGAGCCCCGGAAGACTCCCCTCCACAAAACCCGGACAACCGTAGAGAACGAGATACCGACCTAGGGGGGATTTCGATGGCACATAACGAATATCGCAAGACCATGTCCGCTTCGACACTAATCGGGGACAGAGTGGCCAACGCCGAAGGCGAGAACCTGGGCACGATGAAGGAGTTGATGCTCGACGTCGACACCGGTCGCGTGGCCTACGCGGTGCTCGACTTCGGGGGCTTCATGGGGATGGGCGACAAGTTCTTCGCCGTCCCGTGGCAGGCGTTCTCGGTCGACGAAGCCAATCACCGGTTGGTGCTGAACGTCGACAAGGAGACCCTCAAGAACGCCGAGGGGTTCGACAAGAACGACTGGCCCGACACCACCAATCCGGACTGGGGCCGCCGCATCCACCAGCACTACGGCTACACACCGTACTGGGACATCTGAGACCGGCTCAAGGCCGGGGAAAGCAGAGGGGCCCGTGTGGACGGGCCCCTCGATCTCGTTGGTGTGGTTCGGCGACCGCCGCTAGTTGAGTCTCTGCAGATTGCCGCTTCGAGGTTCGAGTTCGAGTCTCATCGCCTCGCGCCTTGCGATCTCGACGGCCTCAAGGTAGTCGCCGGCGTAGACGAGCACCTGGCGAACGGCCTTCTGAGAGAACGTGTCGAAGAGCGGGAACAGATCGATGGTGAAGCTGGAACGGTTGGTGGGGTCTCCCCACACGGTCAAGAGGTTCACGGGGGCTTTCTCCCTCCTGGCGAATAGGCTGGCTGGCGTCGCGCCCGGTGCGCTGTCACCGTTGGCCTGACCTGTTTTACCTCAATCCGAGCCGGCACGTAGGGAACTACCCGACCTGACCACTCTGCCGGCTTCTAGGTGGCACGCTCCAGTTCCTGCTCCGCGAGAGAGCTCAATGCCTCGAGAGCCGGACCGTCGGGGAGGATCGAAAGGGCCTCTATGGCAGCCCGCGACTCGGCGGTTATCCGGTCGCGTGTGAGCGTGTCGACCCCATGCAGCCTCACGAGCTTGGCCATCTGCAGCGGATCGCCCGGTTCTGCGGCCCGGCGGCGTACGATCTCACGGGCCTCCTCGACGCCCCGCTCGAGCAGTAGCAGTACCGGGTAGGTGACCTTCCCCTCCCGCAGATCGCCGCCCGTCGGCTTGCCCAGTCCGCCCTCATCTCCCAGCAGGTCGAGGTAGTCGTCCTGCATCTGGAAAGCCCGCCCGTAACGCATGCCGAACGAGCGCAAGGCGTCCCGGTAGCGGGCCGGCGCGCCGGCCAGAACAGCTACGCCCTCGAGGGAGGCGGCTATGAGCTCTGCCGTCTTCCCCTCTATCACCCGCCGGTAGCCGTCGAGCGAGTAGCTCTCCAGAGCCGCCATCTCGTACTGAAGCACTTCCCCTTCGCACACCCTCGCGGCCGTGTCGGACACCAGCAGCGTGAAGTCGGCGTTGTCGATCCGGGCAAGCAGGCGCAATACCCTGGCTAGGATGTAGTCGCCCGACATCGTGCTCACGACGTTGCCGTAACGGCGGAACGCCGCCTCCTTGCCTCGCCTGACCTCGGCGCCGTCGATCAGGTCGTCGTGCAGCAGCGACGCCGAGTGGAGTAGCTCGACCGTGACCGCCACCTGCTGGCCATGCTCGCGGTCGGCTCCCAGCAACCGGGCGGCCAGGAACGCCAGCGAGGGCCGCAGCCTCTTCCCGCCGGCGGCCACCAGATCGGTGGCGATCCGTTGGATGAATTCGACATCGCTCTCCAGCTCCCGGGCCAGTCGGGCCTCGAAGAGTTGGAGGTCGTCTCTGATGAGTTCGAACACAGCGCAGTAAGTATAACGATGCCGGCAGCGGGCCTCGCTCGCCGCCTTACCCGCTATTCCTCTGCGACCGGCTCGCCCTCGACCTGCGGCTTCAGGTAGAACGCCAACCGCTTGAGACCGGCGAGGAAGTCGACCGTCTCGACCTTGACCGACGGGGGTACGTTGACGATCGTGGGCGCGAAGTTGAGTATGCCCTGCACCCCGGCCGCTACGAGATCGTCGGCAGCCGTCTGAGCCGAACCCTGGGGCACCGTTATGAACCCTATGTCTATCTCGCGTTCGGCCACGACGCGGGACATGTCACGGGGATGCGACACCTCTATCCCCGATATCAGGCTGCCCACCTTACGCTCGTCCACGTCGAAGAAGGCGCGGATGCTGAAGTCGTACTCGTCGAAGTTCGGGTAATCGGCGATCGCCTGCCCTAGCCGCCCCATACCTACCAGAGCGACGTTCCAGGCGCGCGTTAGGCCCAGAATCGCCCTGATCTCGCGCCGGAGCGTGGCGACCGTGTAACCGGCGCCACGCTTCCCGAAGCTGCCGAAGCGGGTCAGGTCCTTGCGTACCTGGAAGGCGGAGACCTGAGCCTCCCTGGCGAGGTCGCCACTGGAGGTCTGTTGTATGCCGGCCGCCTCGAGTTGGCCGAGGATGCGCAGGTAGGTGACGAGGCGGCCTATGGCCGCGCTCGGTATCGCCGGCATCAGCGCGGGAAGTGGTCGATACCCTGTTCGTTCAGCAGCGCTCGTGCCTCGGTCAGCTCATCGCCGGCGAACGGACCCACCAGCAGCTTCACGAGGCCGCTCTCCATCCGCTCACTCACCTCGAAGCCCAGCCCTTCCAGCCGTTCGCGCTGCGGCAGCGAGCTCTCCCGGGTGCCGTATGCGCCCACCTGGAGGAATCTGCCGGCGGTGGCCTGCGCTGCCGTTGGAGCGGGCTCGCGGGCCTGGGGCCGGCCGGCCGAGCTGGCCCCCGAATCGGTGTCGCCTTCGAACAGGTAGATGACCGGTTCGATCCGGAATCCCCCGCCCCTGATACGCGCCGCCACCCGCTCGGCTTCGCTCAGCTCCTCGTACGGGCCCACCAGGACTATCGAGAGATTGCCCTGGGTGCCTATGAATACGGGATAGCCCGCCTCGCGGAAGGTCTGCGCCTGCCGCTGGGCGTTCTCCTCTCCAGAGAACGCGCCCACAGAGATCCGGTAGGTGCCAGGCCGGTCGGCCGCGGCGGCGTTCACCTGGGCCGGATCTGAGGCGCTCCGTGAAGGCTGCTGCTGTTCCGGTTCGGGCTCTGCGCCTGCTGCGCGTTCCTGCTGGGAGCCGGTGCCGGGCAGGGGCAGAGCGCTGACCGTAACCGGTCCCTCGTCCGACTCGCTCGTACTGGAGGGAGTATCCGAGGTCGCCTGAGAGGTGAGCCGCGTCTCTTCCGGGGTCTCTTCCGGGGTCTCTTCCGCCACCGACCTGGTGACTTCCGGTTCATCGGCAGCACGCACGGGTCCGGGCGACGTGAACTCGCTGGACTGTTCCGGCCGGCTGCTGCTCGCCTGTGACGCCCCCAGCGGGAAGAAGGAGCCGCCGGTGAGCAGCGTCGCGATGATGCCCGCGATCACCGCGATGAGGGCGATACCGATCAGCATGTCCGGCCAGTTGCGTCTTATCCAGTCCATTGGTCCCCGATTCTCTCCGACTCTCTCAGAAGTACTGCTGCAAAGCTTCGCTTGCCGGCGCGTAGCCGAGTTCGCTCGCCATCTGCCAGGCCGAGCGGGCCTCCGCCCGGCGGTTCTGTGACATCAGCGCCCAGCCCAGGTTGTAGTGGCTCTCCGCATCCTGCGGATTCTGCTGGACCAGCAACTCGTAGACCGCTTCGGCGTCGCGGAACCGCTCGGTGGCAAGGTAGGCGGCGCCGAGGTTCGCCCTGGCTTCGGCACTGCCGGGGGCGAGCTGCACGGCCCGCTCGTAATATTGGGCGGCGGTCCGGTAGTTGCCCAGCTGGTACTCGGCGAGGCCGGCCCAGAGCTGCGCCTGCGGGTCGCTGGGACGCTCCTGCACCACCTGTGCCAGGACGGTAGCCGCCTGCTGGTAGTCGCCCTGACGGTAGAGCGAGCGGCCGAGGATGAGCCGTGCCTGGGCGGCCAGCTGCGGGTCGTCGAGCTGGTTCAGCGCCCGGCGGGCACTGCCGATCGCGAACTCGGTACGGCCGAGCTGGTCGAATGCCGAAGCGAGGGCGAGGTCCACCTGACCGCCTGCTCCCTCTATCTCCGAGGCGTTCTGCAGGACCTGGACCGCGTTCGCGGGCTGCCCCATCTCGAGATAGGAAACGCCGAGGTTGTAGAGGGCCTCCCAGGAGGAGGCGTTCACTTCGGCCGCCTGCTGGAACGAAGCCGCGGCCTCGGCGTCGCGGCCCAGCTGACGCTGAAGCAGGCCCAGCTTGACCAGCAGGTTCGCCTGGACCTCCGCATCCTCCGACACCCTGGCCTTGCGCAGGCCGCGCTCGAGCGCCCGCAGGGCATAATCCACCTGACCTTGATCAACATAGATATCGGCGATGAGAGAGCTCACCCGATAGTCGGTAGTCTGCCCTTCCAGGTCCGTGAGGTCAGGAAGGGCTTCCAGACCCCGTCCCGCCCTGTAGAGGGCGTCGGCGCGCAGATAGCGGAGCTCGAGCGGGTCCACCCGCGGCTCGTTCTCGAGGGCGCTGGCATAGGCTTCCGCAGCGCCGGCGAAGTCGCCAGAGCGCTTGAGCTGATCGGCGAGGCCGATGTAGGCGGCCGCCACTTCCGGTGGGGCTGCCTCCGGTTCGGCCTGAGCTACCGCTTCCCGGAAAGCGGCGGCGGAGTCGGCCGGACGCCTCAGGCGTGCCAGCGTGACGGCGCGGTTGTAGTGGCCGTCGAAGCGTTCGGGGTGGAGCCGGGTGAGCTCGTTGAAGGCGAAGAGCGCGGCCTGGAAGTCGCCGCGACCGAACTCGGCCAGGCCCAGCCCGAAGTGGGCGTCGCCGGCGAGGTAGTCGAGCGCTATGGCCTCGAGGAACGCCTCCTTGGCGGCTTCGTAGCTATCCTCTTCGAGGAGTGCGTTGCCCAGGTTCACCCAGGCTTCGGCGTTCTCGGGTTGTTCTTCGGTGATGGCACGAAGCTCGCTCAGGGTCGGTTGAGCGAAGGCGGAGGCGAACAACAGGAAGATGATCGCGACCGGCAGGAGTTGCGCGCAGCGCTCGAGTTTGAAGGTACCCATGATGTCTCCCGACGTCTACGGCACGCGTGGAACGGGCCGTTATTGCGATGCGCCAGTTTAGTATGGGTGCCTCCTCGGGCCATGTGAAATCCCCTACGAGCCCCGGCCCGCCTCTGCGCTCAGGAGTGACGCTGGAGACGGTAATTCTCGGGTTGGCGGGGTCGCCTCAGACGGTCGTCCGGGAGTCGGAGCGGCCGTTGGTGAGGGCGAGCTGGCCGCACGCTCCGCCGGCGTCTCGGCCGCGGCTGAAGCGGACCGACACGGAGAGACCTGCCTCTTCCAGCTCCGCCTGGAATCGATCGATCGTCTCCCTCCCGGACGAACCGAACTGGGCTCCCGACCAGGGGTTGAAGGGGATCAGGTTCACGTGCGCGGTGAGCCCGGTAAGCAGCTCTGCGAGGGCTTTCGCCTGCCACGGACGATCGTTCACCCCGCGCAGCATCGTGTACTCGATCGTCACCCGACGTCCGATCTTCTGCTGCCAGGTTCGCATGGCCTCCACTATCGAAGCGATGGAGTGTGCGTGGGCGGTTGGGATTATCTTCCGGCGGGTCTCCTCGTCAGGAGCGTGGAGGCTGACGGCCAGCGTGAGCGGCAACCCCTCCTCGGCGAGCCGGACGATCTTCGCGGGCAGGCCGACGGTAGAGAGGGTGATCCGCCGGGGCGACATGTCGAGCGCCTCCGGATCTACCATCGTGCGGACAGCGGTGATCGCCGAGTCGTAGTTGAGCAGCGCCTCGCCCATCCCCATGAGCACCACGTTCCTGATCTCCCGCGGAGGGAAACCCTCGTGCCAGGCAACCGCCAGGAGCTGCCCTACGATCTCGCCTGCCGAGAGGTTCCGGCCGAAGCCGAGGGCGCCGGTCGCGCAGAAGGCGCAGCCGGCGGGACAGCCCACCATCGATGAGACGCAAACGGTGCGGCGGTTGAGGTAGGGCATGTAGACGGCCTCGGTCTGGCGGCCGTCGGAGAGCGTGAAGAGGTAACGCACCGAGCCGTCCCTCGAAGGGAAGCGCTCGGTCGCTGCGAACGGATCGACCAGCCACCGCTCCGCGAGCTCAGCACGCCAGGCCGCCGGCAGGTTCGACATCTCTTCGAAGTCTCTGACGCCCTGCCGATAGATCCAGCCAGCGAGCTGCGTACGGCGGTACGCTTCCCGCTCGCCGGGCGTGGGCAGCTTCGAGGGCGCGAGATCGAGCAGGAGTTGGCGCTCCCGGCCCGCTGCTTCGCCGCGCCGTTCGCTCGAGGTCGGGTCGCTTCCGATCACCAGCAAAGGCTAGCATCGGGGTAGGGTCTGTGCGGAAGCCGCCGAAACAGTAACAGGCAACTCCGGCGGCCGCTGCAACCGAGCAGAGCGCTCAGTTGCAGCATCACCTCGAGCGTCGTATCGTTACGTTCCATCGGGCAAGGCATGCCCTCGCCGTCTTCTTGGCGACGCGTGATCAGGGGGAAACGAATGATGGAGCAGAAGCCGGTCGAGTCGGACCTGCCGCAGCAGACCGAGCAGACCGACGACTACTTCCGGAAGCTCCTGGGCCAACTGCCGGCCGCTGCTTACGCCTGCGACGCGGAGGGCCTGGTCACCTACTACAATCCGAGGGCAGTGGCGCTGTGGGGGCGGGCCCCGCGGCTCAACGATCCCGCTCACCGCTACTGCGGCTCCTTCCGGCCGCTCAGGCCGGACGGCCTCGCCCTCGACCGGAACGATTGCTTCATGGCGCTGGCCCTGAAGAACGACCGCGGCTACGACGCTCAGGAAGTGATCATCGAACGACCCGACGGGACCCGTAGAACGGTGCTCGCCTACATAAACCCGGTTCACGATGATGACGGGCGCCTGCTCGGGGCGATCAACACACTGGTGGACATCAGCGACCGCAAGTTGACGGAGGAGGCTCCCGCGCGACTCGCGGCGATCGTAGAGTCGTCGGACGACGCCATCGTGAGCAAGGACCTGACCGGTGGGATCAGGAGCTGGAACCGGGGTGCGGAGGAGCTGTTCGGTTTTTCGGCTGAGGAGGCGGTCGGCAGGTCGATCACCCTCATCATCCCGGAGGATCGGCTCGACGAGGAGAACGAGATCCTTGGCAAACTGCGCCGAGGCGAGCGGATCGACCACTTCGAGACGGTACGGCGCCGAAAGGACGGAAGCCTCATCGACATCTCGCTCACCGTCTCACCGATCAAGGACGGGTCCGGGCAGGTCGTAGGCGCTTCGAAGATCGCCCGGGACATCACCGAGGTCAAACGGGCGCAGGAGGCCTTGCAGGAGCAGGCCCGCACGCTGCGGACGATAAACGAGGTAGCCGGGAAGCTTTCCGGCGAACTCGATCTCAAGCGCCTCGTCCGGACGGTCACCGACGCCGGCCGGGAGCTCAGCCGCTCCCAGTTCGGGGCGTTCTTCTACAGTGAACAGGGACAGCATGGCGCCGGCTACACCCTCATGGCCCGGTCGGGCGATATGCCCGAGGGGTTCGACGAGGAGTACGTTCTGGGCAGCTACCCCGAGGTCTTCGGGGCCGTCGAGGGTGCAGCGAGACCGAAGCCGGGACCGAAGCTGAACAGCCACCTTGCCGTGCCGGTGGTGCCGAGGTCGGGCAAGGCGTTGGGCGTGCTCTTCTTCGGCGACGAACGACCTGGCGTGTTCGACGAACAGCTCGAGCAGGTGATAGCGGCTATCGGCAGCCACGCCGCTACCGCCATCGACAACGCCCTGCTCTACGAGGAGGCCCGGGAACTCAACGAATCGCTCGAGGAGAAGGTCGAGCAGCGCACTGCCGACCTGAACGCGCTCAACCAGGAGCTAGAGACGTTCAACTACTCGGTCGCACACGACCTCCGGGGTTCACTGCGCGGCATTGACGGTTTCAGCAGCCTGATACTCGAAGAGAGCGGCGACGAGCTGAGCGACACGACCCGGCGCTACCTGAACAGGGTTCGAGCCGGGGCGCAGCGTATGGGGCAGCTGCTTGACAACCTTCTAGAGCTGTCCCGGCTGATGCGGGCCGAGGTCCTTCGCCAGCATTTCGACCTGCATTCAATGGCGCGATCGATAATCGAAGACCTGCGGGAGTGGGAACCGGAGCGGGAGGTCGAGGTAGTGATCGCCGACTGCCCGCTCCTCGTCGGCGACCCCGGCCTCATGCGCATCGCCATGGAGAACCTGCTGGGGAACGCCTGGAAGTTCAGCCGTCACAGATCACCGGCTCGGATCGAGGTGGGCTGCGAAGAACGTGACGGCAACGTCGTGTATTACGTGCGTGACAACGGCATAGGGTTCGACGATCGCTTCGAAGACAAGCTGTTCGAACCGTTCCAGCGCCTGCACGCTCCCGACGCCTTCGAAGGCACCGGCATCGGCCTGGCCAACACCAAGCGCATCATCGACAAGCATGGTGGCCGGATCTGGGCCACGAGCGCGCCGGACCAAGGAGCCACCTTCTACTTCACCCTCTGATCGCTCGGGGGCTCTCGCTTGCTACGAGGATCCTTCGGTTCCGACGGTCGCCGCGCGAGCTACTCCGCGCCGGCCCGATTGTTAGCCGCGCTGACACCAGCGGCCGTTCACCTTTCGCTATAGTCGCCTGAACAGCCAGTCGAGCGAGCTGCCGGGAGTTCACGCCGTGCCGGCATGGCGGGAGGCGACATCGTGAGCATGAGGACGATACGAGATGTGAAGGTGCTGGGGATGGTCCTGGCCGGGGGCAAGGGAACCAGGCTGCATCCGCTCACCCTCAAACGCACCAAGCCTGCCGTTCCCTTCGGCAGCAAGTACCGGATCATCGACTTCGCGCTCAACAACATGATCAACTCGGGCATCTACGGGATGTACGTGCTCACCCAGTTCAAGGCCCAGAGCCTGACCGAGCACATCCAGCGGAACTGGCGCTTCGGGTCGTTCCTGTCCGACTACTTCATCACGCTTGCGCCGGCCCAGATGTACCTCTACGAAGAGTTGGGGGCAGAGTGGTACCGCGGCACCGCCGACGCCATCTACCAGAACATCCACCTCATCGACAACCACTCGCCCGACTACGTGGCGATCTTCTCCGGTGACCACATCTACAAGATGGACATCGCCCACATGATCGACTACCACCTGGAGAAGCAGGCAAACGTAACGGTAGCCGCCTATCCCACGCCGGTCGCCGACGCCACCCGCTTCGGCGTCCTGCAGGTGGACGAGGATTTCCTCATCACCGAGTTCCAGGAGAAACCCGCTAACCCGAACCCCATCCCCGGTCGGCCCACTCACGCTCTGGCCTCGATGGGCAACTACATCTTCTCGACCGACTGCCTCATGGAGATGCTGTACGACGACGCCGAGGACAGCTCGAGCGAACACGACTTCGGCAAGAACCTGCTGCCCGAGGCGCTCAAGGACGGTTACAGGTTGGCCGCCTACGATTTCGCCCGCAACCCCATCCCCGGACAGGACGGGCCCAACACCTATTGGCGCGACGTGGGCACGATCGACTCGTATCATGAGGCGAGCATGGATTTGGTGGCGGTGCAGCCCGAGTTCGACCTCTACAACGAGGAGTGGCCGCTGCGAACCTCGGCCGAGTTCTCGCCGCCCGCCAAGTTCGTCCACGAGACTCCGGAGCGTCGCGGTCAGGCGTTCAACAGCCTGGTGGCCGGCGGGGTCATCATCTCCGGAGCCACCGTTCGGGAGTCGATCCTGGCCCGCCGGGTGCGAGTCCACTCCTACTCCCTGGTCGAACGCTCGGTGATCTTCGACAACAGTTCGATCGGCCGCAACTGCATCATCCGCAATGCGATCATCGACAAGAACGTGCGGGTACCGGACGGCATGCGGATCGGGGTCGACCGAGCCGAGGACGAGAGCAGAGGGTTCGTGGTCACCGAAAGGGGTGTGGTGACGGTCCCGAAGAGCTACGCATTCGATTGATCCGGGCCGTGGGCGCGCGCATCGGACCGCCGTCCGACAGCTTACAGCTGCCGCTCACCCACCAGTGATACCCTAGCGGGACTAGGTTACGGTCCCGCGCCGGCCGGGAAGGCCATCGGCGTGGGTCCGCATCCGCAGGGAGGCTCTGTTGAAACGATCTTTCAACCCCTGGCTGCTCGTGATGCTGATAATACTCGGCATCTTCGTGTTCAACCAGTTCAACGCGGGCGGTGCCAGCAGGGATATCAACTTCTCCACCTTCACAGATCTGGTGGAAGAGGGCAAGGTGGCGTCGGTCGTCGTCGAACGGAACACCGGCGGGATCCAGGGGGAGCTGCGCAGCGAGACGCAGGTCACGATCGACGGAGAGCCGCAGACGATCCGCTCCTTCACGACCACCGCGGTGATCACCGACTCGCTGCTGCAGCGGCTCGAGGAGCAGGTGCCCGAGGTCACGATACGCAACCCTCCGCAATGGATCGGCTTCGCGATCTCGATCCTGCCCATAATCATCCTCATCGGTTTCTTCTGGTTCATCTTCATGCGGGCCCAAGGCGGTCCCAACCAGGTGATGCAGTTCGGTCAGTCGAAGGCGAAGACCTATGGTCGCGAGACCAAGGTCAAGACCTCGTTCGACGACGTCGCCGGCCACCAGGAAGCGAAGCAGGAGCTGAAGGAGGTCGTCGACTTCCTGAAGAACCCGCAGAAGTATCTGAGGATCGGGGCAGAGATCCCCCGCGGCGTGCTCCTGGTGGGCCCGCCCGGAACCGGTAAGACTCTGCTCGCCAGGGCGGTCGCCGGCGAGGCCGGGGTTCCGTTCCTCACCGTCTCGGCTTCGGAGTTCATGGAGATGTTCGTTGGCGTCGGGGCCAGCCGGGTGCGCAACCTCTTCGAGGAGGCCCGCAAGTCGAGCCCCGCCATCATCTTCATCGACGAACTCGATTCGATCGGCCGGCGCCGCGGAGCCGGCATCGGTGGCGGACACGACGAGCGCGAGCAGACCCTCAACCAGATCCTCTCCGAGATGGACGGATTCGAGAAGGACACCTCGGTGATCGTGATCGCCGCGACCAACCGTCCCGACATCCTCGATCCTGCGCTGCTGCGCCCCGGCCGTTTCGACCGGCAGGTGACCATCGGCCTGCCTACCCAGCGCGAACGCGAGGAGATCCTCAAGGTCCACGTGCGCAACAAGCCGATCGCCGACGACGTCGACCTCAAGCGCCTCTCAGGCGCGACCCCGATGTTCTCCGGCGCCGACCTCGAGAACCTGACGAACGAAGCGGCCCTGGTGGCTGCCCGTAGCGGCAAGCAGACCATCAACTGGGCCGACTTCAACGAGGCCCTCGACCGGATAACCCTCGGTTTGCGGCGCGGCAGCCTGGTGCCCACCGAGGAGGAGCGGAAGATCCTCGCCTACCACGAGGCCGGGCATGCCATCGCCTACACTGCTCAGCCCGACCTGGGGCAGATCCGCAAGGTTACGATCATGCCGCGCGGCGGGGCCGGTGGCTTCATGGCGCCCCTCTCCAAGGAGCAGATGTTCTACAACGTCGACCGTTTCAGGCAGCAGCTGATCGTGGCGTTCGCCGGCCGCATCGCCGAGAAGCGCGTCACCGGCACCATCTCCTCGGGCGCTTCGAACGACCTGAAGCAGGCGACCGACATGGCCAAGCAGATGGTCCTCGACCTCGGCATGGGCGGGGAGGAGTACGTCGCCTGGGGCTCGGACAGCGGCCCCGTGTTCCTTGGCGGGGAGATAAGCCGCCGCAAGGACTTCAGCGAGGAGACCGCGCGCCTCATCGAGGAGCAGGTCACGCAGATCCTGCGTGAGTCGTACGAGAAGTGTCAGACCCTCATCGACGAGCATTGGGAGGCGGTCGAAGCCGTGGCGCAGTCGCTGCTCGCCCAGGAGACGCTCGACGGCGCGATCGTGCAGAAGGCCTTCGAGAAGGCCGAAGCGGGCATGACCGCGGCCGAGATCAAGGAGTGGATCTTGGCCGAGGCGAAGGAACGGGAGCGCCTCGAAGAGGAGGCTGCCGATCGCGACCGGTTGGCCGAGGAGCGACGCCGCGCCGAGCGCGAGCGACACGCTCCCCCCGTCGACAGGAGGCCGGCCCCGGAAGGCACCCGAGGTTAACCGAGCCAGGGCAAAGCGGGCGCTCCCACCGAGGGTGCGCCCGCTTCTTCATGGATCGTCCCCCCGGAGGGGCGCTCCTAGGAGTCCGGTCCGACGCGGTATCATTCGACTGGCCAGAAGGTGGCCGGGATCGTTATGCCCCTGATAGACGGAAAGTACGAGATCCTCAGCGAGCAGCAACTCGGGCCCGAGCAGACACTGTTCGAGGCTACCGCGCCCGATGGTGCCGCGGTGAGGATCGTCTGGTACGAGTTGGAGCCCGACCAGGAAGCGCGCTTCGAGCACTACCGGCGAACGGTGAAGCGACTCAAGCGCTCCGACAGGGCGGCCGTCTACGACGTGGTCTCACGACCGGGCGCCCACTACGTTGCCTGGCACCTGCCGGTCGACGCCAAGCCAGCCGCGGCCGATGACGAGCTCTCCTCTGCCCTCGCCACGGCCGGCTACCGGGCCGAGGACGCCGACGTGAGGCGCAACGGCCGCCGTCCGATCCTCTACGGGCTCGCCTTCGACGGAACGTCGTTGCCGGCGACCGTCGTCCCTTCAGGGCCAGAGGAAGCGAGGCCCAGGGCGCGGCGTAGCGCGCCGGTGCCTCCCCGCTGGGCGGTAACGCTCGCAGCCACCTGCCTGCTGGGGATAATCGCGCTGGCCTTCCTCTATGCCGGGCTTACACAGCGGGCCAACGACACGCTGGTGGTGGTGCCGCGGGTGGCGGGCGCCGGTGTGAACGAGGCGGCCGCGCTGCTCCACGGCCTCGGCCTACGAGTGGATCCGGTACCGATCGGCTCATCCGAAGAAGCCGGCACGGTTCTCAACGTCGAGCCGGCCAGCGGGACGCAGCTGCGGCCGGGCCGCACGGTCAGGCTCTCCTACGCTCTCCCCCCAGGCGCGGTCACCCCCGCCGAAGTACCACGTGTCGTCGCCCGCCGATATCCCGAGGAGGCGGCGGCCATCCTCGAGGAGACCGGGCTGCAGATCGGGACCGTCGCCCGCATCCCCGCCGAGCAGGCGGCGGGACTCGTCATCTCCCAGTCGCCGGCCGCGGGGACGGTGAGCTACGAGGGCGCCACTGTCGACCTGCTCGTGAGCGCGGGGCCGAACGAGCAACTTACGTTCGTCCCCGACCTAGTCGGGCTGCCGGTCGAGGAGGCCCGCTATCTGGCGCGGGTAGCCGGGTTGTCGCCCGAGAGGATCCTCGAGGACGCCGTGCCAGCGGGGCGCGGTGACGCCGGCACCGTCGTGGCGCAGTCGCTCCGCCCCAATCAGCCGGTCGAGCAGGGGGAAGCGGTGTTGCGGCTAACCGTCGCTCGCCCCGAACGGAACCTCGCCTCCAACGAGTCGGGACTGCCATCGTTCGTGGGACTCAGCCTCGAGGAGGCCAGGGAGTTGGCCGGCTCGCTCGAGCTCACTGTCGAGCAGATCGCAGATCGAACCATCCCCGAAGTGGTCGTCGACCAGTCGCCGCCACCTGCCACCGAAGGGGCTCGGGAGCTTACTCTGGTCGTCAACGTCCACCCGCTCGTCATCCCCACCCCCGACGTGCAGGCGAACATCCGCGAACCGGAACCCAGGGAACTCGCGTTCCGCTGGTTCATCGAGCCGGGGATCCCCGAGCAGTTGGCCCGCGTCTACGCGACCGACCTCGAGGGGAACACCAGGCTCGTCTGGGTCGAAAGGGTGGAGGGCGGAGAGAGCGTCGAAGGGGTGTGGCGTACGATGGTCACGGGGCCGGTCCGGTTCAGCCTCACCCTCAACGATCAACCTTACGGCATAGATCTGCAGGCGAACTGAACCTCCTTGTGGCATGTGTGTGGGGAAGTAACAGACGGTGCCGACTGAGGTATAGTATCGGCCGGTCTCAAGGCCCGAGCGGCTGCCACCAGGCAAGGATAGCCGCGACTCGCCCGCAGCTTCTCGCCTTCCTCCGCAGCTAAAAGTCGCCTGGCTCCTCGCTCGTCACCCGGAAGGAATCTCGGTGCGTCAGACCTTCAGCGATCTCTCCCGATACGTTAGGCGCTACCCGGGTCGATACCTGGCCGGACTCGCGGCCTTGGTGGTATCCGGCTTCTTCACCACCCTGGTACCGATAATCGTCGGCGGAGCGGTCGACGGCCTCACCCGTTCGACGCTCACGATGGACGACGTCCTCGGCTACATCGGAGCCCTGCTCGCCTCGACGGCCATCGCTGCCCTGGCGATCATCATCGTGAGGCGCACCATCCTCAACGCCTCCTGGGAGATCCAGTTCGACATCCGCCGCGATCTGTTCGAGCACTTCACCCGGCTCGATTCGGCCTTCTTCGACGATCACAGGGTGGGCGACCTGATGGCCCGCCTCACCGCCGATCTCAACGCGGTACGGATGTTCGTGGGGGTCGCGATCTTCCAGGGAGTGAACACCACTTTCCTGCTCGGGTTCACGCTCTGGCGGATGTTCCAATTGAGCCCCCAACTGACCGCCTTCACCCTGCTGATGGTGCCTGTCATCGTCCTCTCCTTCTTCCTCCTCCTCAAGTCCGTTCACAAGCGCTACGAACGGGTCCAGGAGCAGTTCTCCGACGTATCGGCGATGGCCCAGGAGAACTTCAACGGGATCCGGGTCGTCAAGGGGTTCGGTGTCGAGGACCGCGAGATAAGCAACTTCAAGCGCCTCAACGACGACTTCATCCGTCGCAATCTCACCCTCACCAAGGTGGAGGGGCCGATGTTCCCGCTCATGGAGTTCCTCTTCGGCGCCACCATCTCCCTGCTGCTGCTGTTCGGTGGCCGGGCCGTGCTGGGAGCCGGCAACGACCTCACCATCGGCGAGTTCTCGGCCTTCGTGTTCCTCTTCGAAGGCATCCAGTGGCCGCTCATCGCCCTCGGCTGGATCGCCAACATCGTGCAGCGGGGCGTCACCTCCTGGGGGAGGCTGGCTGAACTCCTCAACACCCGGCCGCGCATCGCCGACGGACCTCAGACCGACTTCTCGCTGCGAACGGTCCGCGGCGACATAGAGTTCAGGGACGTGACTCTGAGGTTCGACGACTTCACCGCACTCGACCGGGTCTCGTTCCGGATCCGGGCGGGCGAAGCCGTGGGCTTCACCGGCCGCACCGGCGCCGGCAAGACGCTCATCGTAAACCTGATCGGGCGGGTCGTCGAACCGACCTCGGGACAGATACTGATAGACGGCCGCGACATCCGGGAGTTCCCGCTCGAGGTACTGAGGCGGCACATCGGCGTCGTCCCTCAGGAACCGTTCCTCTTCTCCGACACGATCGCCGAGAACATCGCCTACGGAATACCGAAGGACGACAGCCCCGAGCGGATGGAGCGGATCCGCGAGGTGGCCCGGATGGCGCAGCTGGCCGATGACGTCGAGGAGTTCCCGGAGGGCTACGACACCAGCCTCGGGGAACGGGGTGTAACCCTCTCCGGTGGCCAGCGGCAACGCACCGCGATCGCTCGAGCGATCATCCGCGACCCTTCGGTGCTTATCCTCGACGACGCCCTCTCGGCGGTCGATACCCACACCGAGGCCGAGATCCTCAAGGGGCTGGAGCAGGTGCAGAAGGGGCGCACCACCCTTGTCATCGCCCACCGCCTCTCCGCCTTCCAGAACTGCGACCGCATCTTCGTCATGGCAGAGGGCAAGATCAGCGAGCAGGGCACCCACCGGCAGCTGCTCGAGCAGGACGGCTGGTACGCCGACATGCACCGCCGCCAGCAGCTGGAAGCCGACCTGGAGGCTGCCTGATGGCCGACGTCAACCTGCCGAAAGGGCCCCTCACCGACATGAGCGACCGCCGCTACACGGTCGAGGAAGCCAAGGCGGAGCACCGCGAGCAGCGCCGTCACCGTCGCAAGGAGCTGCGCCGCGAAGGCGACTTCGACGAGGACGGGCAGGCGTTCAAGAAGGCGTTCGACGGGCAGATAATGCGGCGGCTCCTCCGCTACCTGAAGCCGTACCGCTGGCAACTCTTCTTCGGAGTGCTGCTGCTGCTCTCCTACAGCGTCCTCGTGCCCGCGTTCCCGTCTCTAATCGCGCGCGCGGTCGACAACTACATCGTGGCCAACCGCGCGCCCTTCAACGGCTGGACCATCGATCAGCGGCTCGACGGCCTCACCACGATCGTGCTCATCTACGTGGGGCTACGACTGCTGAACTTCGGATTGCGCTACGGCTACACGTACCTCGTATCCTGGCTGGGCCAGCACGTCATCTACGACATCCGCGAGGAGATCTTCACCAAGGTACAGAGGCTCCACCTCGGCTTCTTCGACCGCACCCCGGTCGGCCGACTGATCACCCGCATCACCAGCGACGTGGACGCCATCCAGCAGATGATGACCAACGGCGTGGTGGGACTGATCGCCGACGTCGGCCTCATCGTTGGCCTGATGGTCTACATGTTCAGCATCAACTGGCAGTTGGCCCTGATCACGCTGACGGTCATGCCCCTGCTCTTCCTCTCGCTGAACTTCCTGCGAACCCGCATCCGCGACGCCTACCGGACGGTGAGACTCCGCATAAGCCGCTCCAACGCCTACTTAGCGGAGAACCTCGAGGGGATGCGAACGGTTCAGCTGTTCAACCGCGAGACGCGCAACCAGCAGGCGTTCGACCGCATCAACCTGGGGCTGCTCGACGCCCAGGTCGAACAGGTCCGCTGGTTCAGCCTCTTCTTCCCCGCA
Organism: Trueperaceae bacterium; assembly: GCA_036381595.1. NCBI lineage: Bacteria > Thermotogati > Deinococcota > Deinococci > Trueperales > Trueperaceae > Trueperaceae bacterium. The sequence continues at coordinate 174,721 of DASVCN010000024.1, forward strand.
GTGCAGCTCGTCGGTGGGATCTCGACCGCCCTGATCCTCTACTACACGGCCCGGCAACTGCTTGGGCCCGGCTTCTCCGAAGCGGTCACGATCGGGGTGTTCATCGCCTTCAACCAGTACAGCACGATGTTCTTCCGCCCCCTTCAGGACCTCTCTGACAAGTACAACATCATGCAGGCGGCGATGGCCTCGAGCGAGAGGATCTTCGGCCTGCTCGACACGCCGGAGCTCGTGGCCGACCCCGCGGATCCGCTCGGCTTCGACAGCGGGTTCCGCGGCGAGGTCGAGTTCGACCACGTATGGTTCGCCTACCAGAACGAAGAGTGGGTCCTGCGCGACCTCTCCTTCGAGATCGCGCCCGGCGAATCGGTGGCGTTCGTGGGTCACACCGGGGCCGGCAAGACCACCATCATCAGCCTCGTCTCGCGCTTCTACGATGTGCAGCGCGGAGCGGTGCGGATCGACGGCAAGGACGTGCGCGAGTACGAGCAGATCGACCTGAGGCGGCACGTGGGGATCGTCCTGCAGGACCCGTTCCTCTTCACGGGCACGGTGCGCAGCAACATCACTCTGGGGGACGACACCATCCCGCTCGAGCAGGTCATCGAGGCGGCGAAGTTCGTGAACGCCCACTCGTTCATCGAGCACCTCCCGCGAGGCTACGACACACCTGTGCGGGAGCGCGGAGCCGGCTTCTCGACCGGCCAGAAGCAGCTCATCGCCTTCGCCCGGGCGCTCGTGCAGAACCCCGACATCCTGCTCGTGCTGGATGAAGCGACCGCCAACATCGACACCGAGACCGAGGAGCTCATCCAGGATGCGCTGGAGAAGCTCATGCAGGGGCGCACGACGATCATAATCGCGCACCGGCTCTCGACGATCCAGGACGTGGACCGGATCATGGTGATGCGCAAGGGCAAACTGATCGAGCAGGGGAACCATTACGAGCTGCTCGAGCAGGGCGGCTACTACCGGCGGCTCTACGAACTCCAGTACCAGGGTCAGGAGGAGCGGAGCGAGGCGTAAGGGCAGAGTGGTGTCTCCGCCTGCAGAGCACTCACGTTCATCTCACCCCTACTTACAGTTTCGGTCGCCGCTTGCCCCTAAACTCGGCCTTCAAGGGCAAGGCAGCACCCTCCCGGAACGACTCACAGTCCTGGCGGAAGCAGGACGACCCCTCCAAGGAAGAGAAGCGAGACCGGACGCCCTTCCGGTCTCTTCTCTTTGGATCGGTTGCCGGACCTCGCCGGCGCACCCCTCCGTCTCGGATCAGTCGTCCTGGTCCACCTGCACCCGGTAGAAGAACGTTTCCTCCTGGCCGGGCTCCATCGGAACGAGCAGAGTCCAGCGGATGGCGTCGTACGTGTTCGGCTCCGCCACCTCGCGGTCTTCGCTTTCTCCCACCATCACCGGTTCGGCCGAGTACTCGTTGCTCCCGGGAGCGGAGTACTCGGTGAGCACCCGTTCGGAAGCGGGGGTTGCCGAGTTGGGCACGTACGAGGTGCCCTCGGGGATGGGACCGATGATCTCGACGATTCCCTCGGGCAGCGTCTCCTCGCTCCGGTTTATCGCGGTGATGCGGTATTCGACGATCTGCCCCGGCCTGGCGGTGGTCGCGGGACGCAGCTGTTCGTCTCCCTGGACCACGCTCACGAGGAAGGTCTCTATGCGGATTTCTATCGGGTTCTGCGCGGCCTCCTGAGCGAATGTCAGGCCCACCAGCGTCAGCGATACGAGTAGCAGCGCAAGACGTTTCATCGGCCCAAGATAACAGGGACGAATGACAAACTGTTGAGCAGTTCTTAAAGTTGCGCTTAAGGCTCGAAGCGGAGTAGGCCTCGCGGATCGGCCCGGTGTGCAGCGCCCTCCACTTGCCCGCCGCGGCCCCTCTGTTATACTGGCGGTCGCTCGCAAGCGGCCTGGGCCGTGGAGGGCGCGATATCCCGTAAGGGGCCGTGGCGCAGTTGGGAGCGCGCGTGAATCGCACTCACGAGGTCAGGGGTTCGAATCCCCTCGGCTCCACCATCTGAAAATGTCGTAGGGCGTGAGCTCCTGGCTCGCGCCCTACGTTCAGTTCGGTCCGCTCAGCGACCTGCCTTGGGAGTGGAGGGGGAGCCTGGGCTGCTCGGCCGCGGCCTCGGGCTGGCTGGCGACCTGTACCCTGCCCTCCTCGAAGAGGCGGCAGTAGGTCTCGACCAGCGCCGGGTCGAACTGGCTGCCGGCGCCGCTGCGCAACTCCTCGACGGCGTCCTGCCGGCTTAGCGCCTTCCGGTAGGGGCGGTCGCTCGAGAGTGCCTCGAAAACGTCGACCACGGCCAGGATCCGGCCGAAGAGTGGTATGTCCTCGCCGCGCAGGCCGCCAGGGTAGCCCGAGCCGTCCCAACGCTCGTGATGAGCGCCGACTCCCTCCGCAACGCGGCGGAAACTGTCGATGGAGCTGAGCAGGTTCGCGCCCAGCCTGGCATGGCGCCGCATCACCAGGTACTCCTCGAGGGTCAACCCGCCCGGCTTGCGGAGTATCTCCCGGGGGACGGTCACCTTGCCGATGTCGTGGAGCAGACCCGCCCAGTACAGCTCCTCCAGCTCACGGTCCCTGAGACCGAGGGCCTCGCCGAGGGTCCGCGAGTTGGCGGCGACCCGGTCGCAGTGCTCACCGTCGGGTTCGTCTTCGGTCTCGACGGCGACCGCGAAGCTCTTGAGTGCGGTGATCTGGGTGCGGATGAGGCTGCGCCGGCGCTCGTCCACGAGCCCCAGCAGGCGTCCCGAGATGCCGGCGACGACCAGGTAGAAGAGCTGCCGCGAGATCCAGGAGAGGTCTCCCAGGGCAGCGAACGTCGTAAGCGGGCTCAGTGCCAGACCGGCAGCCGCGGCGACGACCAGCGCTCCGCGCAAGCCGAAGAAGTAGGCGCCCACGATGATGGGCACGTACATGCCGTGTACTGTCACCTCTGCGAGGGGCGGCCATTGGGCGAGCAACGCGAATGCCAGTAGTGATCCGATAACCCAGCCCAATCCAACTCGCTTGCGCCGGATGTCATCGAGGAGATGTGAGCGCGAACTGCGGGCTTGCAGTTCGCCCGGATGAAGTTGACGTGATGCCACCGGTATTCCTCCGCCACGAGGATTCCCCCATAGGTCCCTCGTTGGTCGAAGGATTGCAGTTCAGGACTCATTCTGCTGTAACTTTCCCCTCTCGAACCCGGTTCGGAGCCTTAACGGAGAAGAGTCACTGCGACGAGCTTCCGGATGCCTTAACGAGCGGCCCGGTAGATGACCACTACGGGGACGCGTGGCGCCAGTGGATAATGTGAGCACGACGTGCCGGAACAGCCGATACGGTTCGTCAGAGGTGACGATGAACGAGCGTCCAAGCCTGGTGGGGCCGAAGCGGGCTCACCCCCTTGTCTTGCTGCTGATCGTTCTGCTCGTGCCACTCATCGCCTTCATCGACTACCTGACCGGGCCCGAGCTCGGTTCGTCGCTCTTCTACACGATCCCGATAGTCGTGATGGCGCGCATCGCCAGCCGCTTCGCCGCCTGGGCGACGCTGGTACTGGCCGCGCTCGGCTGGATGACGGTCGACGTCCTCACCACGCCGAGCTATACGGGGATCCTCATACCGCTGTGGAATACCCTCACCCGGGTCGCCTTCTTCACGCTCGCCCTGGTCGTGGTGAGGAACACCCAGCAGGAGTTGCGTTCTGCCCGCATCATGGCGCTGAGCGACCCGCTCACGGGGCTTCCGAACAGACAGTATCTGCTGATCATGCTCGGGGCCGCGCGGGCAAGGCTCGAGCGCTACGGTTCACCTCTAACCCTGGCCTTCATGGACGTGGACGACTTCAAGCCGGTCAACGACCGTCACGGGCACCTGGCCGGCGACAAGTTGCTCCAGGAGATCGCCACCGTTCTCGTGGAGGAGGTGCGCGATACCGACACGGTGGCGCGGATCGGCGGCGACGAATTCCTGATCCTCCTGCCCGACGCTCCCGCTCCGACCGCCAGTCAGATTCTCGAGCGGGTACGCAACGCGCTCGCCAAGATACGCCTACCCGAGGGCAGCGCCGTCTCCTTCAGCATCGGCGCCTGCACCTTCCTCGAGGCAGGCGAGTCGATAGAGGCCATGCTTCGGCGGGCCGACGAGCAGATGTACCGGGTGAAACGATCGGGCAAAGACGCGGTGAGGATAGAAGAGGTCGGCTGAAATCGTGAAGGATCGGCCGGGAGCGGTGGCGACCTGTAGACCAACCGACACTCGCTCGGCCCGAGGCCGACATAGAGTAGCGCAATGCCTCCGCCGGTCCCGTCCGGCCTGCTGCCCTCAGATCCCTTCGGAGGTCCGATGAGCTACGTCAGTGGCACGATAGAGGGCTTGAGTGAAGAGGCGGAAGTCTTCTACTGCAAGGTATTGAGAACGTTGCGGGATCACGAGATCAGGTTCCTGGTCGGGGGTTCGTACGCCGCCCACCACTACACCGGCAGGATCCCGCACACCAAAGACCTCGACATCTTCCTGCCGCCATCTCAGGTGGACCGGGCATTGGAGGCTCTCGCCTGTAGCGGTCTCGAAACCGAGAAGACATACCCGTTCTGGATCGCCAAGGCGTGCGACGGCGCTCACTTCGTCGACGTCATCTACCGGGCGGCGAGCGGTTTGTGGGAGGTCGAGGAGGAGTGGCTCGGTCGCGGGGAACCGAGCGAACTCTGGGGCGTTGCCGCCAATGTGGCCGGCGTCGAGGAGCTGATCTGGACGAAGGCGGCACTGATGGACCGGACCCGCTTCGACGGCAACGATGTCATCCATCTCCTCCAGGCCAGGGCGCACGAACTCGACTGGGAACGGCTCAGGCGGCTGGCGGGCGACAACTGGCGGATCCTGCTCGCCCACCTGACGATGTTCGGCTACGTCTATCCCGACCTGATCCCGCTGGTCCCGAAGCACCTCCTGGCCGAGCTCTCCCTCCACCTGTTGAGTGACAGAGGCGAGGTCGCAGAGAGGGATGTGTCCCTCTGCCGGGGAACGCTCATCTCGAATAGCCAGTACATATACGACGTAGAGGAGTTGGGTTACCACGACGCCCGCCTGCAGCCGTGGGGACGGTTGACGCCCGAAGAACTGAGGCCGTGGGTCGACGCCGTCAAGCGGGGGGATACCTGACGAGCGATACTGGCAACCGGAACCGCCGGGATGCATCCTCAGCGCTTGAACCAGCGGGCGCACAACCGCTATATTGGCAAGTTGCTTGGGTCGTTAGCTCAGTCGGTAGAGCAGCTGACTCTTAATCAGCGGGTCGTAGGTTCGAGCCCTACACGACCCACCAGGTGAAAGCAGGCAGGGACGAGCGAAGCACGTGCTCGTCCCTTCTTCGTCGGCTCGTGGACGCCTTCTCGCCCCTTGTGCGTCGGCTCCCGGGCCCCTTTCCTGACACTTCTTCCCCGCTCACCGTCACGGACCCCCCGCGAGGATCACGAGTAGCGGCTGCCCCGCTACGGAATGCGCTTAGCCTGCCATCCGGGATCCCTGGTCTGGAGCGACAGCTCAACCGCACTCGCCTTCACCCTCGTCTCGAACGGCCTCTCCATCCGTTGCCAAGAAGCGCCAGTCGTAGTCGTGCTCCTTCAACTCCAGGACCAGCACGCCGAACGTGTCGTCATAGCTGACCGCGCTCCCCTCACGGGCGTCCTCGAGGTCGTAGAGCGTGCTACCACCCGTGCCGACGACGAACTGACGTATCCCGTCGGCAGCCGGTTCACCTGCTGAGTTCATCGGGACGAAGCGCTCGTAATCGTGATCGTGTCCCGAGAGGACGAGATCAGCCCCGAACTCCTGCAACAGCTGCCAGATATCCGCCATCTTCCGCTCGTCACCGTGCCTGCCTGATGAGAATCTCGGGTGATGCCAGTAGGCGAGGATGCAGCTGGTGGAGGTGTGCTCCAGGTCGTTTCGCAACCACTCGTACTCCGGGGAGCCTGAACCGCAACCGCCCTCCAGAAATTTGCAATCGGAGTCGATGGCGTAGAGGCGCCACGCCCCGAGGTCGAAGGCGTACCAGCTCTTGTCAGGTTCGCCGGTTCGACCACCGAAGTAGGCGAAGTAGCCTGCCGCGTCTTTCGTCTCGTACTCGTGATTGCCGGGGACGGGATGAGTGATGTCCAGAAACCGTCCCCAGAACTCCTCGTATCGCTCCCGGAACGCGTCCAGCGTGCCCTTCTCGTACTGGGCGTCGCCCAGTACGAGAACGCTGTCGGGGTCGGCCATTCGAACGAGTTCAGCTGTATCGCCCATCCGGCAGGCGGTTTCGGTTGTCTCCTCGTGCGCGCCGCAGGTGATATCTCCGGCTGCTACCACGGTGACTACTGAAGCGGTGCTCTGATCTGTCTCCTTCTCCTCCTGGGCCAGCCCCTCCGACTGCTGCGCCGGGGTTGGGTTTGCGGCGAGGGTGAAGACGGTCAAGGTGACGATCAGCAGCCTGGCTACGCTCGCGGCCGCGTTCGTACTCATCAGGGTCCGAGGTTATCTCGAGAAATGCTGAGAATGTGCAGAGTTCTGCCTTCTAGTTCAACTGCTCACGCTCGGGAGGAAGAAGAAGGCTGTCGCCACGATCAGGTATACACCGAGAAGCATCAAGCCCTCGAGCCAGTTGGTCTCGCCGTCGCGGGCTACTGAGTTCGCGATCAGGACGGCACCCGCCAGCGTGACCAATTCGAGCGGATTGTGCAGCACCAGGTCCATGGGTTTGCCGATCAGGAAAGACAGGACTACCAGCAGGGGCCCCACCAGCAGCGCCACCTGGATCGTCGAGCCGAGAGCGATGGTCACCGCGAGGTCCATCTTGCCCTTCATGGCGAACAGCACGGCGGCGGCATGCTCGGCCGCGTTGCCGACGATAGGGATGATGATAATGCCGACGAAGTACTCGGAAAGTCCCACGGCGCGTGTGAAGCCCTCTAGCGAACCCACCAGGAACTCGGCCATGAACGCGACTAGGACGGTCGCGACGACGAGGGTGGAAAGCGCGGCGAATGGGCTTGCCGCTTCACCACCGGTCTCGTGGGTCTCGTCGGCCGTAGAGAGCAGGTCGCTGTGGGTCACCAGCGTGAAGACGAGGTTCGCGGTGTAGAGGATGATCAGCACGATGGCGACTCCCAGTGCGAGCCGTGCGTCATCGACGCGTATCGCACTGCTCTCCACGCCCAGTGTCCGTTCGGTGAAGTCGAAGAGCGCCGGGACCATGAAGGCGATCACGGAGATCGTGAGCAAGCTCGCCGTGACCTGCGCGGTACGTGCATTGAAGGTTTGCGTGGTGTGTCGAAGACCTCCCATGAACAGCGCCATGCCTAGCACCAACAGCAGATTGCCGATGATGGAACCGGAGATCGATGCCTTCACGACGCCGAACTTTCCGGCTTCGAGGGCGAAGAAGGCGATTATCAGCTCGCTGGCGTTGCCGAAGGTTGCGTTGAGCAGTCCTCCTACCGTGGAGTTGGTTCTGGCCGCGAGCCGTTCCGTAGCGTTGCCCAGGAGTCCCGCCAGGGGAAGTATCGCGAGTCCGGCGGAGACGAAGATCGATGCGGGAGATGCCCGGCTGTACTCGAGATAGAACGCGATGGGGACGAATGCCAACAGCCAGTAGAGGAGCCTCATCTGAGCGACGGTAACTGTGAAGCCCGCGGGACGACTGGTAGCTCGGCATTACTTCCTCATGGCACTCCCTCAGTCGCTCTCGGCTGAAGTCGCCGTACTCCTCTGACTCCTATCTGCGGATGCGCGGACGGGGAGAGTTTCGATGGCGCGTCCGGCGTCTCCGTGGCCGTTGCTTCTTGTCGCTCCCGCCCTGCCTGGCCACGGCGCGGGACTTCGTCACGAGCGAGCCGCATCTGTCCTGGGAATCGTCGGCACGCGCCGAGAAATGGTGTACGCTTCGTGCTTGCTTCAGGTGGGTCGCTGTCCCCGGCGCTAGACAGGAACAGCTCCCCCTTGCACCGGCAGAAGTACCCGAGGAGAAAGAGATGTTCCCCCACCTGTCCGATCCGGCGAAAGCCGTGGCCTTCTACGTGATATCGCTGCTCCTAGGCCTCAGCGTGGCGCTCACACCCGGAGCTTCCACCTTCGTCTATATGTTCACGCCGCTCGTCGCGGTGCTGATCATGATGCTTGTTGTCACGCGGGAAGGTTACTCCCGAGCCGGCTGGGCCTCTTTGGGGCTGCACCGCTTGGGGTTGGGTGGGTGGCGGCTTGCCCTACTGGCGCCTCTGCTTGTCGTCGGCCTCGCCTTCGTCGTGCTGTGGGTGAGCGGCGCCGCCGGCTTCGCCGTGCCCGCGGAGATCCAGGGCTACTCGACGCGTGGCTGGTTCTGGCTGGTGTTCCCGGTGGTGCTGCTCCTCAGCCTCGTAGTTACCACCCTGACCAATTCGTTGGGCGAGGAACTCGGCTGGCGAGGCTATCTGCTGCCACGCCTCGAAGCCACCGTGGGGCCGATCTGGGCGATGTTCATCACCGGACTGCTGCACGCACTCTGGCACCTGCCCTTCATGCTGCTGACCTCTCTCTATCATCCCGAAGGCAGCCGCCTGATCGTGCTGCCACTGTTCTTCGTCACGGTGACGGCAGCGGGTTTCCTCTTCGGCTACCTCCGCCTGACGACCAGGAGCGTATGGCCGGCCGCCCTGGCACACTCGGCCCACAATCTGCTCTGGGATCTCCTGCCCCTGTTCACACTGACTTCCTCGCCGCTGGTGATCGAGTACCTGGCGGGAGACAGTGGAGTTCTCGTGGCTATCGGCTATGGCGCTGTCGCCGTGTGGGCGATCCTTCGCTTCCGCGGTTCGGTTGGTCGCCAGGCATTCCGCGCCAGGTCCCTTTCCTGAGACCCGGCGAACCAGCGCTATACCTGTGACTGCTATGTATAGTGGTCCTATGCTTCCACTCGACCTACTCTGCTGGAGATCAGACGGATCGGCACGATCGACCGGCGTCCTGGGCCGCCAGGTTCCCGGACCTTCCCGGTGAACATCAACAAGGACCTCGTTGCCGCTTCATCGACGCCGCTCGTCCTCGCCATCCTTGCCGAGGAGGACAGCTACGGTTACGCGATCCTCAGCCGGGTTCGCGACCTCTCGGGCGGCGAGCTGGAGTGGACCGACGGGATGCTCTACCCGATCCTCCACCGGCTGGAACGCTTCGGCCTGATAACCTCCCGCTGGGAGAGGTCCGAATCTGGCCGGCGCCGGAAGTACTACCGCCTCACCGCGACCGGGCGCGGCCAGCTTCTCGACGAACAGCGCCAGTGGCTCACGGTCGATCAGACGCTCCGCCGGCTCTGGTCCACCCTTTCAGAGTCCACGGACGGCGCCGGGCTTTCTCCGCTTCCTGATGCGAGCTGAACCGAAGGCCCAGGAAGCAAGTGTCGGAGCGCCCCCTGACTCCATCGAGGGGCAGATCGAGGCCTGGCGTGCCTACCTGAGCAAGGGCGGAGCGGTCAGCAGCCCGGACGCCGAGGAACTCGAGGACCACCTCCGCGAGCAGATCGAGCGCTTGCGATCGAAGGGGCTGTCGCCAGACGAGGCCTTCCTGGTGGCCGTCAAACGGATCGGGGCGATAGACGCCATCACCAGGGAGTACGCTCGTGAACACTCCGAGCGTCTCTGGAAGCAACTGGTCCTCTCGGGCAACGGAAGCAACCGAAGCGGCAGTTCCGCATCAGAGGAGTCTCGAAGCACCTGGGTGGCGCTCACTCTCGCGTTCGCGGCCGCGGCGGCGATGAAGGCGCCCGCGCTGTTCGGCATCGAATTCAGTATGGACGAGGCCTTCTACCCTCTGAATGCTACCTTCCTCGTCTTCCCCTTCGTCGCCGCCTACTTCGCCTGGGAACGGGGGCTACCCAGGTTGCGCAGCATAGAACTGGCGGGCGCGCTGGTGGCGGCCGCGCTCCTCGTCAACGCCTTTCCCTTCTCCGATGCCCCGGGCGCACAGACCAGGTTCCTCACCGTCATCCACCTGCCGATCGCCCTCTGGCTCTTCGTCGGCGTTGCGTACGTCGGTGGAGGTTGGAGCTCCAGCGGCCGGCGGATGGACTTCATCCGCTTCACAGGCGAACTGTTCATCTACTTCGTGCTGATCGCCTTGGGCGGAGGCGTGCTGATCGCTCTGGTCATCGGCCTCTTCCAGGCGATCGGGGTAGAGGCCGAGCCGTTCGTCGAGTCGTGGCTCGCACCCTGCGGCGCAGCCGGAGCCGCCGTGATCGCGTCCTGGCTGGTGGAGGCTAAGCAGAGCGTGATCGAGAACATCGCCCCGGTTCTGGCTCGGATCTTCGCCCCACTCTTCACCCTGATGCTCCTCGCCTTCATCGCCACTATGGCGTGGACCGGGCAGGGTATCGACGTGGGGCGGGAGATCCTCATCGCCTTCGACCTCCTGCTCGTGGTCGTGTTCGGCCTCCTCCTCTACTCGGTCTCGGCCAGGGACCCTTTGGCGTCCCCCGGGTTGCTCGACTGGATCCATCTGACACTCGTGGTGTCCGCGTTGCTGCTCGACGCCCTCGCGTTGTGGGCCATCGGAGCCCGCATCTCCGACTTCGGTTTCACAGCCAACCGGGTCGCGGCGCTAGGTCTGAACCTGGTCCTGCTGGTCAACCTCGCCCGCTCGGCACTCGTCTACGTCGGCTTCCTCAGGGGAACGGTCGCCTTCTCTCAGCTGTGGGAGTGGCAGACCTCCTACCTTCAGGTCTTCGTCATCTGGGCCGCGATAGTCGCCTTCGCATTCCCGGTGCTGTTCCGGTTCTCTTGAGCGCCCTCGTACTCTTCACACGGCCCGTCTACAGGAGCGGCAAGGAGCCCCGCCTGACGGTCCGGCGCGGCCCCGGAGCCTTGGACTGCCGATGACCGCCAAGGTCGACGTACTGGTAGTGGGCGCCGGCCTGGCTGGCTTGGAGTGCGCGCGGCGGCTGGCCGAGCGCGGAGCGAAGGTCCTCCTCGTCGACCGCAAGCCGGCGGTCGACCATGCCGTCCACACCACCGGGATCTTCGTTCGCAGGACGTTGGAGAGCTTCGCCTTACCGGACGATTGCCTGGGCCCGCCGGTACGGCGGGTGGTGCTCTACTCCCCGGCAGGGCGCCGACTTCCCCTCGAGAGCCGCCACGACGAGTTCCGGGTTGGCCATATGAAGCGACTCTACTGTCGTTCTCTGGAGGCCTGCCTCCACAGCGGTGTGGAGTGGTGGCCGGCAACGACCTTCTCGGCGCTCGATGCCCGGGAGTCGGGCTCCGTCGCGTCCCTGGAGCGAGACGGGCGGACCGTCAGCGTCGCCGCTCGCTTCATCGTCGGTGCCGACGGAGCCACATCGCGCGTGGCCGCGGCCCTGGGCCTCGAGCAGAACAGCAGCTGGATCGTCGGCGTCGAGGAGGTGTTCAACGGAATCGAGACCGGTTCGCCTCCGGCGTTCCACGTCTGGCTCGATCCGGTACTGGCGCCTGGCTACATCGCTTGGGTCGTCGACGACGGCGAGGAGATGCACGTGGGCGTTGGAGGCTATGCCGCCCGTTTTCGGCCGGCTGAGGCGCTCCGCAGCTTCCGCTCCCGGGTCGCACCACTCTTCGGGCTGGAGGGCGTTGCTGCCAGCGAACGGCGGGGCGGCCGCATCCCGGTAGGCGGCATCTTGCGTCGCATCGTCTGCCCGGAGGGCCTGCTCGTGGGGGACGCCGCCGGTGCCGTGTCACCCCTTACCGCCGGAGGCCTCGACCCGTGCCTCCGGCAATCGGCCCTGGCGGCATCGGTGACGACCGCCTTCCTCGACACCGGTGATGAGGCGGCATTGGCGCCCTACGCCGGCGCGCCTTTGCGCGACCGGTTCCGCTCACGACTGCTCCTGCGGCAGGCGCTGGCCGCCGTCCGCTCACCCGCCATGGCCGAGCTCGCCTGCGCGACCCTGCGCCTGCCGCCCTTCCGGGCCCTCGCGCACAAGGTGTTCTTCGGGCGCGGCTCGTTCCCCGATCCACCTCGAGCAACGCCCTGGGGTCCGCAGCAGTAAGGCAATCGATACCCGGCTCGCGTCGGCAGCGAAGCGCGCCGGGCGGCAGCAACGAGGCTACTGTCGCCGAACCGTTCCTGCGGGTGTTACGTTCGTTCCGTGGGCGAGTATGCTTGCTCGGCTGACGGCTGACGGTTCAGGAGGAGCGCGGTTCGCGCCTCTTCAGGAGGAGAAGTTGCTCATCTTCGGAGTGATGTTGGGCGGCGCGCTCGGCGCCCTGGCCCGGTACACCGCCTCGATCCTGGCGGTTCATCTGGTCCCCGGATCCCCCGTCTCCGCGTCGACGGTGGGCACCCTGACCGTGAACGTGGTGGGATCGTTCCTCCTCGGCCTCCTGGTCAGCTTGGGCGCCGCGAGGAACCTCCCTCCCAGCGTCACGGTTCCTGTCGCCACCGGCTTCATCGGCAGCCTGACGACCTTCTCCACCTTCTCGCTCGAGAGCCATGCCCTGCTGCAAGACGGGAGGCTGGCGTGGAGCGTCGGCTACCTCGTCGTCAGCCTGTCTCTCGGCCTTCTGGCCGTCCACCTCGGCCGAGCAGTAGGATCCTCATGACGCGGACCGCTGCCGGAGACCCGAGCGAGCTCCCGATCGGCGCCGGCCACGATCAGACCAGGAACACCGATATCGCGGCGAGGAACGCCTGCCCGTAACGCTCGAGCTTCTTCTGGCCCACGCCCGATACGTTCGCGAGTTCGACCTCGTTCCGGGGCTTGCGCTCGGCCATCTCCCGCAGCGTCGAATCGTGGAAGATGACGTAGGGTGGGACGCCCTGGGTCCTGGCGAGCTCGCTGCGCAGCCTCCGCAATTCTTCGAAGAGTTCCCCTTCTGGTCCCGATGGCCGGAGGGCCCGCCGGTCGTTGGCAGGCCTTCGACCGGCTACGCCAGGAGCCGGCTGCGGATCCCGCCTGAGGGCTACCTTCCGTTCGCCTCTGAGCACTGCAGCGCTCGCGCCAGTCAGCTTCAGCGAGCCGTAGCCGTCTTCGTCGGTCGTCAGGAAACCGGCGGCGGTCGATTGTCTCACGACGCGCCTCCAGGAGGGGGCAGCGAGGTCGGCGCCGATACCGAACGTGCTCAGCCTGTCGTGCCCCAACTGCTTCACCCGAGGGGTCGATCTGCCGGTGAGGATATCGATCAGATACCCAGCTCCGAAGCGCTGACCGGTGCGGAACACCGTGGACAGAAGCTTCTGCACCTCGACCGTGCCGTCGTAGGTGTCGACAGGGTTCAGGCAGGTGTCGCAGTTGCCGCACGGTCCGAGCAACTCCTCCCCGAAGTAGGCGAGCAGCGCCTGTCGCCGGCAACCGGCGCTCTCGCAGTAGCCCAGCAGCGCCTCGAGCTTCTGCTGTTCGACACGCCTGTGGGCATCGTCGGTGTCTGACCGTGACAGAAGCCGTCGTAGGGCGACTACGTCGGTCAGGCCGTAGGTCATGAACGCATCTGCCGCTTCTCCGTCGCGCCCGGCACGACCGGTCTCCTGGTAGTAACCTTCCAGGCTCTTGGGCACGTCCAGGTGGGCGACGAAGCGCACGTCGGGCTTGTCGATCCCCATGCCGAAAGCGATGGTGGCGACAACTACTACACCGTCCTCCCGCAGGAACGCCTCCTGATGGCGCGCTCTTCGGGCGGCGTCGAGCCCGGCGTGGTACGGCAGTGCCGATACCCCCTGCTCCCGCAGCCAGGCGGCCGTTTCGTCCACGGAGCGCCTCGACATGCAGTAGACGATGCCCGCGTTACCCTCGTGCTTCTCACGGTAGAAGGACAGCAGTTGTCGTCGGGCGTTCTGCTTCTCCACCACCGTGTAACGGATATTGGGACGGTCGAACGAGGCGACGTACCAGCGGGCTTCCTCGAGGCGCAGCTTCTGTGCCATCTCACGACGGGTAACGGCGTCGGCGGTAGCGGTGAGCGCGATTCGCGGAACCGCCGGGAAGCGTTCGGCAAGCAGGGACAGGCTGAGGTACTCGGGCCGGAAGTCGTGACCCCACTGCGAGACGCAGTGCGCCTCGTCGATGGCGAACAGCGCCAGAGGCGAACGGTCGAGCAACTCCAGGAAGCGTGGCGTGAGCAGCCGCTCGGGAGCCACGTAGAGGAGGTCCAGTTCGCCGGCCACCAGGGCCGATTCGACTCGGCCCGCCTCCTGCCTGTCCAGGGTCGAGTTCAGGTAAGCGGCCTCGACGCCCAGCAGCCTCAGCGAGTCGACCTGGTCTTGCATCAGGGCGATGAGCGGAGACACGACTATGCCCACCCCTGGCCGCAACATCGAAGGGATCTGGTAGCAGAGCGACTTGCCGCCTCCGGTGGGCATCAGCACGAGCGCGTCGCCGCCCTCGGCGAGCCGCGCGATGATCGCCTCCTGTTGCCCCCGGAACTCGTCGTAACCGAACACACCCCGCAGCAACTCGAGCGCGCTCGTCGGTCCGCGGGATTCGACTTCCGATTTCATCGGAAGAACATGCCCATCAGGGACGGATATTCCCCGTGAATTCTGATGCTGCGGTTCCACCGTCGGGCGAAGAGAACGACAGTGGTCCCAGAGATCGCACCATGACGTGCACTCTAACCCCTGGCTCGAGCAGACGGCACCGCCGCCTGGGCCGATGACCGAATCGCGTCCCGACCGTTACCGCTTGCGCAGCTTCCATACCTGTTCACCGGGGTAGCGGTAGGCCCAGCTGGCAGGTTGGGAGAAGCGGTCAGCCACCTCCGGGGAGGCGAGCCTCGGCTCGAGATAGTCCTCGACCTCGAACCCGACCTCCCGCAAGAGGGCGAATCACTTCGAGATCGGGAGGTTGAACTCTATAGAGCAGCCGCTTCGGAAGTGGGGACGATCTGAGCGTGCTCCTCCTCTTCGACCTCTTCCGGCAGGGAACGCCTGAGGAAGAAGGTCAGCACGAGAGCAACCAGGGCGATGGCGGAGGCTACGCCGAACGCCGACCTGAGGCCCGCCGCCTGCGCGAGATCGGTCGAGACGGTTCGGCCCAGGACGATTGCCCGGTTTGTCATGATCGTGATCAGAAGTGCCGTGCCGACGGCGCCGGCTACCTGCTGGAGCGTACTCATGATGGCGCTGCCGTGCGAGTGGAGGCGGGCGGGCAGCGGATTGAGGCCGGTAGTCATCAGCGGCGTGAAGATCATGGCCATTCCGAGACTGAGGACGAGGTGCAGGGAGAGCAGCACGGCCACGGGAGTATCCGCGGTGATCGTGCTGAAGCGCCAGAGGATCAGTGTCAGGAGCGCCGCACCGGGGGTGGTCAACACCTGTGGACCGTAGCGGTCGTAGAGGCGGCCGACGATGGGGGCGGCGAGGCCCATGAGGGCCCCGCCCGGGAGCAGCAGCAGACCGGTCTCCAGCGATCCGAAGCCGCGCACGTTCTGCAGATAGATGGGAAGCAGGATCATCGACCCGAACAGTCCCATCATCACGATCATGAAGATCGCGACGCTCAGGGTGAACATCGGATAGCGGAAGGCGCGCAGGTCCAGCAGAGGATCGCCACTCCTCTGCAGCGCCCGTTGCCGGGCGAAGAAGATGACCAGGCTCAGCGCACCCACGACCATCGCTGCGACGACCTGCGGATCGCTCCACGCCCCCGGGCCTTCGCCGGCCCTGCTCACGCCGTACACGAAGCCACCGAAACCGAACGCCGAAAGCACCACCGACACCACGTCGATCGAGCTGCGTCGCACCTCACCCACGTTGACCAGCCGGGTCGCGCCGATCACCAGGACCACCAGGGCGATGGGCAGCACGAGGAGGAACATGAAGCGCCACGGAAGGGCGTTGAGTATCAGTCCCGAGACGGTCGGCCCCAGTGCCGGAGCCACGGAGATCACGATGCTCACCGTACCCAACACGCCGCCGCGGATATTTGCCGGGACCAGCCCGAGGATCGTCGTCATGAGGAGCGGGATCATGATCGCCGTCCCCGAAGCCTGGACCACTCGCCCTACCAGCAACGGCAGGAAGCCGGGCGCGATGCCCGCTAGCAGCGTGCCCAGACTGAAGAGCGACATCGCGGCGATGAACACGACCCTGGTGGTGAACCGCTGCAGGATGAAGCCGGTCATCGGGATGACGACGGCCATCGTTAGCAGGAAGGCGGTCGAGAGCCACTGCACGGTATTGGGTTCGACGTCGAGCTCGACCATGAGGGTGGGCAACGCCACGTTCATGATCGTCTCGTTGAGGATGACGGTGAAGGCAGCGATCAGCAGCATGATGATCGTGCTCCAGTCGCGCTGGGAAAGACGGTAGTTGCGGCCTTGTCCTGACGTGTTCGAGCTGGGCATGGGAGGAGACCTCTTGTTGAGATGTGGGGGACGACTTCGCGCGCAGGCACGGCAGCGCATCCAGTCCATCGGACGGGACCGGTCCTGCGAACTCGCCGAGTCTACAACTGTTTCACCGAGCGGTGGACGTTTCTGATGACTTCGTCAGCGTAGCTCTCTGAAGGGGCTTTTGACCGTCCGGACCTTGCCGATGGCATCATGGTGATGTGAGCGAAGAGGTCGCCCTTGCCTCGGGTCCGGCAGACATCCTGAGACTGGTCGCGCCGAGCGGCGCCGAGGTCGTCGGCCGCCAGGTCTTGCCCGCTTCCGAAGGCGAGTTCGCTTCACTGCCCGAACACATGCCCCCGCCGCTCGCGACCGCCCTACACGAAGCCGGCATCACCCGCCTCTACCGTCATCAGCGGGAAGCGATAGATGCGGTCGAAGCAGGCGAGAACGTGCTCCTCACGACCGGAACAGCCAGCGGCAAGAGCCTGGCCTATCAGCTCCCGGCCCTGGCGAAGCAGCTGAACGACCCGGCGGCCACGGTCCTGATGCTCTACCCCACCAAGGCGCTGGCTCACGACCAGGGGCGGTCGTTCTCCGAGCTCGCAGTTGGCGCGGGCCTGTCCGGCGACACGGTAGCGAGCTACGACGGCGACACCCCTTCCGGTCGAAGGCCGCAGATCCGGTCCACGGTCAGGAGCCTGATCACCAACCCGGACATGCTCCACGCCGGCATCCTCCCCCACCACACACTGTGGCGCCGTTTCCTCGAGGGCCTCTCTCTGGTCGTCGTCGACGAGATCCACTCCTACCGCGGCGTCTTCGGCGGTCACATCGCGGGTGTCCTGCGTCGCCTCATGAGGGTCGTGCGGCACTACGGGGCGAGGCCGTCCTTCGTCTTGACCAGCGCCACCCTGGGCAACCCGCTCGACCACGCACTCAATCTGAGCGGGACTCCGGTCCGCCATATCGCTGCCGACACCGCTCCCCACGGAGAGCGCGAACTGCTGCTGGTGCAGCCGCCGCTGGTGAACGCGGAACTGGGCTTGCGCAGGCCGGCGCTACAGGAGGCGGTGAGCATCGCACAGCGGCTGGTGAACAGCGGCAAGCAGGTCCTCGTCTTCTGCGGCTCCAGACAGGGGGCAGAGGAAGCCGTTCTGGGCCTGCGCCAACGGGTTGCCGGCGTCCGCTCCTACCGAAGCGGGCTCCTACCGAAGGAGCGCCGCGCCATCGAGGAGGAGCTGCGGAGTGGTGAAGCGCGTGCGGTGGTGTCCACGAACGCGCTGGAGTTGGGCGTCGATGTCGGCAGCGTCGATGCGGTTGTGGTGGCCGGCTACCCGGGCTCGGCAGCTGCCTTCCGCCAGCAGGTGGGGCGTGCCGGCCGGCGCGGCCGTCCCGGCACCGGCATCCTGGTCCTGGGCGGCGGACCGCTCGACCAGTACCTGGCCAGGCACCCGGAGCACCTCTTCGGCGCTTCGTCCGAACGTGCCCTGATCGACCCCGACCACCTGCTGATCGCGCTCGATCACCTGCGCTGCGCCGCCTTCGAACTTGCCGTCTCCGATGAGGAGTCGTTCGGCGGCTACGAGCCCGAGGCGGTCTGGCTGCTCATGCGCCAGCTCCAGGAGGAGGGCGAGGCGCACCTCGCTGGCGGTCGCGCCTACTGGTTGGGCCAGACCTACCCGGCGCAGGAGGTGGGCCTTCGCTCGGCCGCTAACGACCAGGTGACGCTGGTCTCGGGCGAGAAGACCATCGGCATCGTGGACGCGGCCAGCTCCCGGTGGATGGTGCACCAGGACGCCGTCTACCTGCACGACGGTGAGCCGTATCTCGTCGAAGAACTCGACCTCGAACGGCGGATCGCCCGGCTCCAGCCAACGGGCGACCGCTACCTCACCAGAGCGACGCGTGAGACGAGGATCGACCCGGCCGGCGAACTCCAGCAGGAACCGGTCACAGGGGCGAGCAAGTTCATGGGCGAGGTGGTCGTGACCGACAAGGTAGTAGGCTACCGGCGCATCGTGCGGCAAACCTTCGAGACTTTGGGACGCTATCCACTCGACCTCGAACCAACCACCCTGCACACCGTCGCCTACGGCTTCTCACCGACCGAGGAGACCGTCGAGATGCTGCGGCGACAGG
Organism: Trueperaceae bacterium; assembly: GCA_036381595.1. NCBI lineage: Bacteria > Thermotogati > Deinococcota > Deinococci > Trueperales > Trueperaceae > Trueperaceae bacterium. The sequence goes on from DASVCN010000024.1 coordinate 193,165, forward strand.
GCAGCTGGTCCAACGACGCCAACGATTACGGCCGCAGCTGGCCCGCGATCCGGTCCGCCGCGAAGAGGCGCGACGGATTCCGCTGCCAGGTCTGCGGAACGGCTGAGGGGAACGGGAGCGTCCTCCACGTTCACCACAAGATCCCCTTCCGCGCCTTCGCATCGGCCGAGCAGGCGAACCGGCTCGACAACCTGGCTACGTTATGCCCGGGTTGCCACCGTCAGGCGGAGCAGGGAGTGAGGGTGAGGAGCGGACTCGCCGCGACCGCCTACGCGCTCCGTTCGCTCGCTCCCCTGCTCGTCATGTGCGACGCCCAGGATCTGGGCGTCCACTCCGAGCCTGCCAGCAGCCTGGCGGCTGGCGCACCAGCACTCGTCATCTACGAGACGGTCCCGGGCGGAGTCGGACTCGCTCAGGAACTGGCGCAGCGGCACGAAGAACTGGTCGGTGCCGCCCGTGACCTGGTGGCGCACTGCTCCTGCGAGGACGGCTGCCCCGCCTGTGTGGGACCGGCCGGTGAACTGGGACATGCCGGCAAGGGCGAAGCGGCGGCGCTGCTGGGGGCGTTGACTTGAGCGAGCTCCTGCAACGGCTCAGGGCGCTTCGAGGTGACGTGGCCACGGTGCGAGAACCGGAAGCACCTCCGTCGACCCGCAGCCTGGACCGACCTGCCGCCCAACTCGATGCCCGGCCTGTCCCTTGGGAGGATGGAGTCCACCTGTTGAGGGAGGTTCGGCACTCCAGGGGCGCCAGGCACGGTAGGGAGCCGATCGGCAACAGCAGCCTCCATCCACTCCTCATGCGGCATGCCGGTGCGGCGGCTCCGCATGAAGGGGGCCCGGTCCTCTATATCGACACGGAGACTACCGGGCTGATGGGCGGCACTGGTACCTTCGCCTTCCTCATCGGCGTCGGAGTTCACGATGAGCACGGTTTCGAGGTGCGCCAGCTCTTCCTGCCCGGGCCGGAACACGAGCGTTCACAACTCAGGTCGTTCGCAGCACTGGTAGAGGGCGCCTCGGCGGTAGTCACATACAACGGGGCCACGTTCGACCTGCCCCTGTTGCGCAACCGCTTCGCTCTTCACGGCCTGCCCGACCCGCTGGCGCAGGTACCCCACCTCGATCTGCTGCACCTGGCCAGGCGATTCTGGCGCGAGACCCTGCCCGATTGCTCGCTCACTACCGTCGAACGACGCATCCTCGGCGCCTCCAGGAGCCTCAACGATGTGCCCGGCTTCGAGGTGCCGGCCCGCTACTTCGAGTTCCTGCGTAGTTGGGACGCCAGCGGTCTGGTCGGCGTGATAGAGCACAACGAAACCGACATCGTGGCCTTGGCCGCCCTGCGCTCCAAGTTCGAGCGACTGGTCGAAGATCCGGCGACCGCCCTGGCGCACGAAGCGCACGCCATGGGACTCTGGATGGAGCGACTGGGTGAGGTAGAACTCGCCCTCGCCCGCTATCTGGAGGCTGCGAGCGCGCGGATGGAAGCGGGCTGGCACGCCTCCCTCCTGCTCAAGCGCTTGGGACGCCTCGAAGAAGCCGCGAAGTTGTGGCGCACGCTGGGCAGGCAGGGGATGGCGGCCGCCTGGGTGGAACTCGCCAAGGCGCAGGAGCACAGCTGGCACGACTTCAGGGCGGCACTGGTGTCGGTCGCTGCTGCGGCCGAATGCCAAGACTGCGAGCCGGACGAACTCGAGAAGAGGCGCGAACGACTGCTGAGGCGGCTCGCGAACGGAGAGCTTGGCTGATTTCGCCCGCAGCGGCGATTAAGACCACCGCCATAGACCGGGTAGCATGGCCAACCTGCGGTGCGTGCAACGACTAGTCGAGATCTGACGCGCGACCGGCCCGTCGAGTGACTCCAGCGCGGCACAAGCGGAACCTAACCGCCAACAGCCAGCCTGTTCGGGGCCCCACGCCGAGCTCGGCACGTGGAGGGAGCAGAGAGGTCGGGCCTCCGGACGTAAGCCCTTCTGCCCGACCCCTCGTTTCACTACTCGTACGTCGCTGGAATGGCCTGCGCGCCTGCTGGCGAGAGCGAGGCGCGTGCCCGTTTGCCAACTATCTGGGCGACGAGGGCGTAGCCCAGCCAGATGAACGCCACCGCCACCGGTATCGCTGCGAACCGCTGGATGGCAAGCGGGAACAGAGCC